>CAZDER010000013.1:0-10357 GCA_964504505.1 uncultured Gammaproteobacteria bacterium
GCGGAGGTAAAGGGGAAAGACGAGGCGATCGGCGAGGTACTCATGTTAAACATGATCTGCAATTCGTCATTCGCGAGCGGCATGGTGGAGTTGAAGCCTTGATCGGCTTGAAAATAGGCACGGCGCGTGTAAATCAGCATCGAGGCAAAGGTGCTCTCGACGTGCGAGGTCACGCGTTCGAGTTCATCTTTGTTGGTAGAATAGAAAGTGCAATAAAAACAAAACTGAAAAAAGTGTTCCACGCCTTGGGTTAAATCATCACGTAGCTGTTCGATATCGCGCAAGGCGACCTCATTTTGCGGATCGCGCGCCTTGCCAGCTTCGGCCTCGGTCGAGATGGTAGCCTCTAAAATACCCACTTTGCGTTTGAGCTGCTTCAGCACAATATCGGCTTGGAGAGGATAAAAAAACATGGCAATATCCAACTGCGTACTCAAGTTGATGAGCGGCGAGGCCCAACCGACCGTGACATAACGAGGGTAAGTCACGACAAACAAGGTGCGGCAAAAAACATCGCCCAAGCACAAAAACGAGGGCTCGATCTTCATCGCCGCTGGCGCGATCAAATCTTTGATCGCTACCACGCCGTGGCGATAGATACGCTCCTCCTCGAGCGCGATGCGATCTTCTTCTTGATGCTCGCGTTCCACTTGTTTAGATGGTCCACGCTCAAAATGCACGCCCCCGCGCGTGATGATCGAGGGATCGAAAGATTTTTCAGCTTGGGGTTGGAAAGCCATAGGTTAAAGATCCTCAATCTGCAATTTATCTACGTCTACCAAGCGTTGCGTGTCATAGAGCTCTGGATTGTAGACAGTGTAATAAAGCTCGATTAAACCTTGCGTATCGAGCTGGACGGCGTTTAGCGACATCGAACCCATGCCGCTAATAATTTGGCTGACGCGTAAACCTAGATCGAAACGCTGTTTTTGAAAACGTTCTTCGGTGAGATGAATGAGCGAAGCTGGTGACAAAAGCGCAGATAAACGCTGCATGAAACCTTTTTGACCTTGACCGGTAGCTGCGAGTGGACTGTAGGGAATTACGATAAAAAAACGTTTTTGCATGATATCGCCGAGTTGGACTAATTGCTTGATGAAGTCGCGATAATCATGGATCTGACGCTTAAGAAGCTCATTAGCGAGAGTTTTTTCATTGTCGGAGAGTTGGCGCAAATAAGCATCAATGTTCATCTTGCGCGATTGGATCACGACTTGAATGGGAAAATCTATGCCATTTAAAAACTGCATGTAGGCTTGGACAATAGCGTTTTGTTCATCAACTGACTTGAGAGCAAAGTTGATGCTTGAGACTAATAGCACCGCTCGCAATGTACCGTCCTTAAGAATCACGACACCGTCACGAATCTCGGCGATATCTAAAAAACGTTGGGCAGATACGCCTGGTTTTTTGACAGGTGCTGATAATTTCGCCATAGCTTAAACGTCCTCGTCGGGATTATACACCCCGCCCGTGTTTATCGTTAGAGCCAAATCGCGCAAGCGCGTGGAAGTTGGATGTGCAGCCATCCCAGACTTGGCCAACATCGGGGCTGATGGCTTGGCGCGTTTGAGTGCTTCTCTAAGCTCGCTATCATCTAAACCTTTCTGCCAGGTTCGCAATGACGGTCGAAAGGTAGTCTCTAAAAAATTAACGAAAAAGATGTGAAACGGTTGACCATTGATCTTTAGGAAAGCAAAAACCGCCGCTAATCCGCCCGTAAACGCGACCGCCACGACGAAGTAAGCAAAAGCTAGGATTTTATATTCAAGAAAGATCAAAAAAGCCGCACCCAAACACACCAAGAATTGGCGTACCGTGATAGGACCAAGGATCCTATCCTCGGCATCGATAAATTGTGGAACTACAAATTTTTCAGGCATAAAGCATTATAATTGTGCATGCGCGTTGATAGCTAAAATCGCTCCAACTTCATCTGCCGTCAAAATAGCTGGATCGCTTTTGCGTTTTTGCTCGATAAGCTCGATCACCGATTGATTGGCACGAAAACTGTCGCCGACTAAACACAGATACGCTTGTTGCACTGGCGAAGCGCGCCAAGCCTGTACGCCTTGCGTGTAGCGCTCGAAAGATTCTTGGTGCAAAGCATCCAACTTTTGCATGATCTTCTTGGCAGTTTCGGCTGGCACGCGCGCCATGCGCCGAAAGATCTCAACTGTCATGTCTTCTAGCTCTTCGGTCAGTCCGACTAAACGCACTGGCGGCAAAACTGGATCAACGTTGAGCGGTACGTTGGCATTAGCAGCCACAGACGACGGTGCTGGTTGCGTGTGCGCCGCCGCCGACTCTTTCATGCGGACAAAGAAATCGCGCCGCGCATCATCTTCCTTTTGAGCGGTACGGACTTTGGTTTCAAACCAAACGGCGTGCTCTTGGCTTTCTTTGAGTTTATGTTCAGCGATTTTGCGCGTCTGTGCTTGTTCTACCTCGGCGATTTTGCGTTTTTCCTCGTCTAGAATAGATGCACGATGCGCGGCGTAACCAGCTTCAATTAGTTCAGTGCTGCGTTTGGCTTCGGACTCGGTGTAGCCCATCCCGCCGACTGGCACCTCGCGCATCAACATCTCCTTAACTTGGAGTGCACTACGAACATCGCGCAGACGCGTCGAGATGATAGTGTGCAGACGCTGAATTAGGTGCGGGTCTTGTGTCTGTGGATTGAGGGAAGCATAGGTTTCATCCACCGCCGCTTGCAACACCGCTTGCACATCGCGAGTACGCGCCGAGGCAGCCGAGCCTGACAGAGTATCACCATCAACATTTGAAGTTCCGCCGACCGTACCAGTCGTTTGAGCATCGGTGATGCGTTCAGAGGCAACTTGATGTTGAAAAGCGCTAAACCAATCGGCATAAGCCTGTTCTGACAAAACTTCGGTTTTAGCTAGGAAATCTACCATCGTACTCGCGAAGGTTTTAGTTTGCGCCAAGGTAAAACCAACTCCCCCATCGTGTTGATTGCGTTGCAACATCTCTTTGACCTGTTCTACCAACCGTACGCCTTTAATGTAGGACACCATGATATCGCGACAGCGCTTGACGCTCTCTTCTGAAAGCAACGTCACCTTAGCCTGCGCCGCAATCCGCCGCACTGCTGCCCCGTAGGAAACGGGTCGCAGCGCCACCCGATTAACCGCCTGAATATCGCTAAGCGAGAAACCTAACTCCTGCAAACGCCGCTCCACATCCCAAGGCACCATATCCGCGAGTGGCAACACCACATAGCGCAAGATAATCCGCTCGGCTGTTTCCAGATCATGATCATGCACGATTTGCGCGAGCTTACTTCTAAAATCCTGCTCTGGAATGCGTAAGAACACCTGATCCCACACCAAACTCATGATCCGCTCCCAAACATCATGCTCGAATCCCAGTTTCTCCCGCGCCGTATCCTCCGCCGCCATCGCCGCATCATCCAACACATACTCCTGCACAGGCGCAGGAGCCGTTTCAAAACACTTCATCCATGTGGCGCGGTTCATAGACTAGTTCGTTTTGGCTTCTTCCTTTGTCGCTGCGATTTCCAAGCCACTTCTAGCTGAAGGAGATACGGACTTCCAAGTTTCAGTCTTAGATGAGTTATAGGCTGTCTGGACACGATTCAGTGCCTGCTGTATATTCGCGGAAAGACCTGGAAGGCTAGCGGTTATCGCTGCTTGCACCGTCACAACTAAAGGTCGAGCCGTATTTTTCGTAGATGTGCTGGCACCCGCCATTAACTGATTACTACACAGAGCGTCGAAAAGCGTACGATCGTTTCCTATACTGCTGCCAAAGCCATTCGCGAGCTCGGTCGCGGATTCTTGTTTGATGTTGCCTCCCATCTGACTAGCCAAAACGCCAGCCTGTTTCAGGGCAGCTGCTAAAGCCTTTTGGTCATCTAAACTGTCTGGTTGTCGCAACGCCAACATCTTCGTCGTCAGATCTATGTGAGTGAGATTCTGAATGTCAGCCGCGATCTTTGCCATATATGCCTGCATTGTGGCTTGTGCTCCTTCTAACTCACTATATTTGCCACCAGCTTCCAAGAACCTAGTAAATTGAGCGACTCCTCCAGCTCTAGCTCTGTCTGTCGGATTAATCGCGTTATATTTGGTCAGCGAATCATTGTATTGCTCGTTGCGCATAACCCGACCGCCAATGCCATCCTTACCCTCGGGGGCGGCTGCTTGGAACGATGCTGGCAGACCCAAGAAATCTGTCGGTCGTGCATACCAGGCTCTCGTGGCTGCTCGATTTTCGATCAACTGCCGATCGCCATGCTCATCAGTATTCATGCGAGTTTCTCTGATCGTGTTTGCTGTCACACCTGGACTCTTTCTCACAAACAGCATCATAGCTTCCAAATCCTTAGCCATGTCAGCGTTTACTTTCCTGATTTCCTCCATACGTTTCTGCAAAGCGACTTGGTCGGCGATGACGGAAACTGCGCCAGTAGCTTTATCAACATCAAACACCCCCATATTCATCAGCATTTCGCCCTCTCTTCTGACGTTTTCATCCAGCTTAGCGACATCTTTAGGATTCTTACCAATAGCTTGCAATGTTCTGGTGCGCTCGGCTAGATCGGCGATAAGCAACGGATCCTTCTCACGAGCAGCTTTGACTTCAAGACGAGCAGCACGATCGCCTGTTTGATTAGCTTGCCTTTCTTGTATGTCGCGCTGCGTCGCCTGATTTTGACGCACCATATTCGCCGCCATATCTTTAGCTTGAGCGGATAGCTCCTCCTCACTTCTGCCTTTATAGTCTGGTTCTCTTGCTCTGCGGTCTCGATCTTCACGTTTTAATCTAGCCTTAATCGTTTTAGCCTCATTCTCTCGATCTTCTGCGCCGACTGCATCGCCTGCCAGTTGACCCGATACAGCCATGAGTGCCCGCTGATCGCCTTGGGATTGCGAGATGCCTTGCAAATGTTCATTGGTAAAATCAACCACGCGACTTGCACTTCCAGCTATTGCTCTACCTACTCGCCCCAATCCAGAGCCTGGAGTCGCACCTTTATCAAGGATATTAACCATTCCGCCAGCAACCGCGTTTCTAAGTCTGCCTAAATTAGTAGCAATAATTCCAGATCTAAGCGCACCCTGCGCTACGCGTATCTGGTCGGGCGTCTTACCTTTCATAGCACCTGCAAACTCGCTAGCTTTAGTTTCAGCTCGACCCTTGTTCATAGTCATACCTTTCATGAGCGTTTGACGCACAGTATCTCCCACAAACGGCAGCGGTATTTTGTTAGCGAGACGTAGACCAATGTTCGAAGCTTTGCCCGTGATATCCGTATGTTGATCCAACTTGCGATACCCCATCTTAGCCGCTAACCACGGACTTGAAGCGGCTACGGTAGCTGCGCCAAAGGCAAGAGCCTTGCTGCCAGAACTAACGCTGCTCGCAAACTTACCCACCGCGCTATGGGTTGCCGTGGCTGCCTCCGTGGCTGCCTCGAGTGCCATGAGCATGAGGGCTACGGCGACGATGAAAGAGGCGACGTCGTCTGCGTTGCCTACCGTAGTCAAAAAAGCTGTCGTATTACCACCTCTTAATTCTTCGCTCTCACGATAGCCTACCTGTGCAGCTAAACCAGTACTCGCAGGCGGCGTGGGAGCAGCAGCCTGGCCAGCTGGCACAGGCGAGGCTGTGTCAGCGGTAGGCGTAGCTGGAGTTTGCAGTATTGCAAATGTCAAATAGATAAAAAACATCACCACCGGCCCACCTGTTAGCATACCTCCCAACCGTGACCAATATTTACCCGAAAAAGAGCCTAGCCCACTCTGTAAGCTGCTGGGCAAAGCCTTAACTAAAAAGGCAGCTGGCGAAAAAATGAGTGCCACCCACAACCCAATAATACGCGCCAACACAAAAGCCGTCATGATAATCATGACACCGTTCGCAATAATCACAAGAACCAAGGCGAGCAGAAATGAAACAAAAATTGTTGAGTAAGTAGTAGCGGTGGCAGTGACTGGCCCAAGCTCTTCCCTCATATCCAGAAGCTTGCTAATCTTAAACGCATTTACAAAATTGCCAGCTCCAGCTGCTCTAAACGCATTAACAAAGGTGAGCATGACAACTTGCGAAAAATCAATCAGTACCTGTATCAAAGTTCGGGAAAAGTTGATTAGGATCGCCATCAGCAGCAATTTTGGAACTACACTCTTGTAGTGTAAAGATGGATCCCAAGGGATGATGGTGCTGAAAGCCGAAATAAGCAAAATCACGATAAAAAACATGTTGCAGATATCGCGCACAATCACCCAACCAAGTTTGACTGCTTGCGCGTTCGCAAAATCGTTGTAACGAGCAAAACCAAGAAAAATATCAACAATCCAAGTAAACACCCATGCTAAAAACTGAATTACATAACCTAAAACAGAAGTAATAACGTAGACGACTTTTGTGGCCACTTGGTCGGTCATCTGCGCATTCGTTGGTGCTGGTGCTGCCAATAAAACTAGAACCGCTACCCCAACCAGCACCAAGGCTTGATGCTCTTTGATCCAGCATCCAATCCTCTCCCCTAGTTTAGAGATACTCGTCAGCAAAGATCGAAAAAACGTGTGCATATAACTATCCCTGCTAGAATAGCATATCTGCACACGCGATGGTATTGAAAGCTCTTAACACTTATACCATTTCCCATCAACCACCCAACATCGTGTTCTTATCTCCCCCTGACAAGGATCTTCGACTGCTTGGGCTCTATCCCCTCCGTTACCGCTATCCCCTCCGTCCCTCGTCTAACTCGTGACACCTCCCCTTATTTTAAGTGGAGGTCTAGCTCTCCTCGTCAGAATGTTTCTCCCCTTAAGATAAGGGGAGATGCCGAAGACAGAGGGGATAGCCCCCGCAGACGCGTAACTATGATTTGGAGATGGTATTAACGCTTATTCCACCGGTTCATGGCTTGAGTGATTCCGTCTTGACACCAAGTCCGTATAGCTTGTTCGGCTTGCGTGAGAACCAGTGCAACTTGTGCCTGTTCAAGGTCAGTAAATCTTTGCAAAACGTAGGCTTCTTTCGTCATCTCGCCTGATGGTCGCCCGATACCTAAACGCAGACGCTGGATGTTAGTGGTGCCAAGCGCGGTTTGGATCGACGAGATGCCGTTGTGACCAGCCGCGCTAGCTTCCGCACAAAATGCAACTTGTCCAAGCGCATAGTCCATCTCGTCTTGCACGATCAGAATGTCTTGCAACTCAACATGATAAAACTGCATGAGTGCCTGCACTGCCTCACCCGAGGCGTTCATAAAAGTCAGCGGATGGGCAAGAATAAGCTTGTCACCGCCAAGGCGACCTTCGGCGATTTCGGCATGGAAACGCGACCTTTCCACAAAAGCAACCTCCAGCCCTTTAGCCGACATACCAACCGCGTCCCAACCTAAATTGTGGCGCGTGTGCGTATAATCCGCACCAGGATTGCCTAGACCGATGATGAGTTTCATAAGACTTGTTCTCTCCTTATCTCCCCTTTTGCCGACGTCTGGTTTGGTTCACGACTGGGATTGGCTCGTGGATCTTGCCAGCCACAGCTTCATAGCCTGGGCCAGTGCGATTCCACTTGCGCGTGCTCTTCGCCATCGGCACATTTTTAGCCTTGACCACGATCGGCGTGCCACCAAAACCAAACTTATCGCGTAAGCGTTTCTCAAAAAAGCGCACCCAATTTTCATGCACACTTTCTTTTTCTCCCAACACGGTAATCAAAAAGGTAGGTGGCGCAGAACCTAGTTGAGCCACATCGTAAATACGCGGCGACTTTGGACCGTAGTTTTGGATTGGTTTCTTGCTTTTGATGCAGGCTTTGAGCAAACGGTTGAGCGCGTTGTAATCAATCTTGCGGTGACGTTCGGCTTGCACCTTAAAAGCTACATCCAATAATTCACGACTGCGTTGATGGTCCTTCGCGCTCACAAAAATAAGCGGTGCCCAGGATAAAAACGGGAAAAGTTGACGGATAAGTGTCTCAAACTCATTAGCGGTGTTAGTAGTTTTATGGGTCACTAAGTCCCACTTGTTGGCGACCAAAATCAAGCCTTTGCTGCTTTCTTCTAACACGCCAGCCAAGTGACGATCTTGCGTCGAGGGATCCTCGGTCACATCGAACACCAGACACGCCACATCGCAAGCCTCGATAGCTTTCAGATTGCGCTCAATGCCCGCTTCCTCAACCGCGTTATCAATCCGTGAACGTCGCCGCATGCCAGCCGTGTCTATCAAGGTGATATCACGTTCTTGATAGGTGATAGCCGTGTCTTGCGGCTCGCGCGTGGTGTGGGCTATGGGCGAGACAATCACGCGTTCTTCGCCTAAAATAGAATTGACAAGCGAGGATTTGCCTACATTAGGACGACCGACAATCGCCAAACGTAAAGGCTCAACCTCAAACATCGGCACGGCTGGATGGTTGAGGCGTTCGAGTTCAATCAAGATTTCGTCCAACAGATGACCGACCAACAAACCCGTGTTAGCACTCACAACTTTAGGTTCACCCAAACCGAGTTTATAGAAATCAGGCTGTTGTGCCACTGACTTTAGACTCATTCTGTCAACCTTATTAACGATGAGCCAAGCTGGTTTTTTGAGGGTGTGCACAAATTGCGCCAAGTTTTTATCTTGAGGTAAGATGCCCGCTTGACCATCCACCACAAACAAAACTAAATCAGCCTCGGTTAAGGCGCGTTCGGCTTGAAAACGAATCGCTTCACCAATCACGTTGGATTCCGTGTCCATCCCGCCAGTATCAATCAAATCAAACACCACTCCGCGCCATAACACTGGTCCATATTTACGATCGCGAGTGGTGTGCGGCGTGGCACTCACGAGCGCTTTACCCGCCTCGGTCAAACGGTTCCACAGGCTGGATTTACCCACGTTGGTGCGTCCGATTAAAGCCACTAGCGGACGACTATGGACGGGTGGAACTGGCACTGGCATAGGAAGGTTGCGTGGCTAGGGCGTAACTCGCCTCACCGAGAATAAGCACGAAATCAATGTTGCTGCCGACCAAACGCTCGGGCGGCAAACCATCGTTCAAAATAAGTTTGAGATGTTTAGGATCATCGGCATCAGGCACCGGCGTAATGATGGACACATCGGCTTGCAATAAACGACGTAGAGCTGCTAGTTGGGCGGATTTTTGACCGTTTGTCAAGTCGTAGATGACGGTGCGTTCGTAGCCACGACGGATGGCATTGCCAAACGCCACGATTTCGTAGCCCGAGGCTTCAAGTTTAGCCGCGATCTGTGCAGCAAAACCACTGCGCGTGGTGCCGTTTTTAACTTCAAGTTTAGATGCTTCTATTTTAGGCATAACCGCAAGCTTAGTCGATGAAGCTACCACGACTACACGGAAGGGGTTTTGGGCTAAGTCCCGGATCTCCGACCAATCGGGCTTGTTCGGAAACAGCATGAAGGCTCCAGCCACGTTAGCTGCCGTAAGCTCGCCATCTGGCGCGTCGGTGAGTACGTGCAGACTAATACGCTCGCGCGAAAAATCCTTGGCAAGCGGCACCAATTGCAACATGTTCCACAAGGTGAGATCGGTTTGCACGTGGCTGCTCACGACGGAGTACAACGCGCTCAACTTGCTGGGATCGCTCAAGGTTTGCAAGGATAAAAGCTTGTCGCGTATCGCCATCATGATTAACTGTTGTCGCCGACTACGAGCAAAATCCGAACCTTCACCATTATTGCCGTGGCGTGAGCGTGCAAAAGTGAGTGCTTCATCCCCAGCCAAATGCTGCGGACCTTTTTTGAAGGAAACTAGCGTCCAACGCTCGTCAGATGTGGGAAATTGCGGATCCACGAAACTCCGTTCGACCTCGACATCAACTCCATCGATAGCATCAATGAACTTAGCAAAACCAGTAAAATCTACGCGTATAACATGATGGATCTCGATCTCAAGTAATTTGCCCAAGGCATCAGCCGCACGCCGCGCACCCTCGCCAGGATAATCTTGCTCGGCATAGGCTTGTACCGCATTGATCTTTTCAAAACGTCCACTGCCGAGCGGATAAGCAGTATCGCGTGGAATCGAAAGCAAGGCGACTTTTTTATCTTTTATATCAATGCTCGCGAGGATGATCGTGTCCGTTAGTTGCGCGCCGTCATGACCTTCGCCGCCAATGCCGAACAATAGAACGTTGACCCGATCAGTCGGCAGCTTCTCCCATTGTTCGGCGGTAGAATATCCAAACACCAAGCGCCGCAGATTAGCAAGCACTGGCACGTTGCCAACTTCCATCAACACATCGGTACCACGCTCGACCGAACGATACGAAGCCAAAGCACCTATGCCAGACAGTAAAGCCACCGTGAACGCAAACAATGCACCA
>CAZDER010000014.1:0-6130 GCA_964504505.1 uncultured Gammaproteobacteria bacterium
ACGTCATTCGTGTTACCTCTCGTGGCGAGGCTGCCAGCTTTTCTGCGGTGGCACTCGCGACCGATGGTGCCATCGTGGCACGGAGCGTGCTCCCATCGGGTCACGATCAGAGCGTTGACGTGTATTTATCTACGCCGCTTGCCTTTCGTGCTGGCGAATCGCGCCTCGTTCAAGTTTGGGTGCGTTTGGCAAACGTGGTGTCGCACGCTGTTGCACCGGGTACGGCGGACGTGTCACGTTCGGGAGCACTGGTAGCGGCGGGTTTTGCTTCCAGCGATCAAACAGGGGAGTGGGACGCCAACTACCGTTTGCAGTGGAACGCACGCATTACAGGCGCGGTCTCGGGTAGCCGTATCTATGCTGCCGCCACCGATGCGCGCATCAGCAATTATTTCATGGTGCGTCGGAGCGTGCCCACAATCTCGCCTCGACCTATCGCGAGTAATCATCTCGTCGTAGACAGCCAAACGGAGCTGTATGCGTGGCAAGTATCCGCGGATGCCGCGGGTGCAATTGCCTGGCGCAAAGAGATCTTCGACATTCAAGTTGAGCGCGTAGCTGGTAGCGAACTGCGGCTCGAGGAGGTTATCGTCTATCGCAATGGCACGCCGGTCCCTCCCCAGGACTGCCAGCTCTTGGGACGAGACAACCTCAACCTTCGTGGCGAGCTGGCCTTTCCGTCGCCTGACCACTTTCCCATCGTCGTGCGGTTTATACATGATGAGGTGATCGCTGGTGCCGGTGTCGTGTACTCGCTGCGTGCCATGACACGCAATGCCAGAAGCGGGGATGTAGTGCGGATTGCGCCGCTACGTTCATCGATCGCACTCGTAACTGGTCGTCTTTCGCCAAACGACGTCGTAGGTATGTCGGGACCGCATCTCGACATATCAAACGCACTGCCGCCAAGCATCGTCGCAACCGAGTTTCTGTGGTCAGACCTGTCCGAGGTTCCCCACGAGGACGCGGCGATGGACTGGACGAATGCGACGTTCATTAACGATCGCACCGTGAGGCGCATGTTCATCGTCCCCTGACATCTTTATCGCCCATTCCAATTAGCTTATTCGCGGAGCAGGAAAAACGATCTTATCGTTTGTCTCCTTCTGCTCCGCCGCCTTCATTTATCGCTGATAATGAGATCGGCACTGGATGAGTGTGATTTTTCCACAGAGGACTCTTGACAAGCAAGCTGGTTTCGTGGAACGGGGTATAGAGGCGACGGCAGCAGCATGGATGAACATCATCTCCATTCTCCTGCCGTTAACATTAGTGTGTTGATAGTGCAGGAGAAGAGGGTTTTTTCGTGAACAGGTTGCTCATGTTCGTGTTTGCGCTCATGTGTCTGCTTGGGTCTGGTTGTGCGTTGACTGTGCCGCGAGCGAAAGTAGAAACGGAGAACGATGCTTCTGTGCCGATTGCGGCGGAAGCTACTTTGTCAACGTTTCCGCCCGACGCCGCGCCCGCCAAGATGCCGTCTGCTGTCTTGCGTGTCACTTCAAGAGCCACACCTCGGCCATGGTTGCCGACTGGCGGTCAACATCTGCAAGTCATAGCATGGTCGTTCACCGCGGAGGGTGCTGACATCCGCATTCCACCCATCTTGGGCGAGCTCAACACCGCGACCGGTCGCGTGGCCGACGCGCGTGGAGTTCCCTACGTTCGCAACTTTACGCTTCGAGAGCTGGACACTCGTCGTGTCTTGGCTGATCCCGTTGATCCATCTCCAGCCTCGGATAGACGAAGTACAGGTCTCATGTCCTTCGCAGCGCCGACGATTATCCACGCTCAAGAAACCGTCGTGTTCGTCATGACGATAGATACCAGCGAGTCGGAGGCTGTCGAGTATGCGAGCGCCGAACATCTCTACCGTTTCACGCTGGGTGATGGATCAAATCTTCTCGATCCAACCTCGGTGCACACGGTGGATGGACGCGAAGTCCGCATCGTAGGCAACAGTCCGATCACGCGTGACTTGCACATCCTGCCAGTTGGACACCCCGTGGTTCAGCCACTCGATGCCGATCAGTATCTGCTCGCGGGTGAGAGGATATTCCTGCATTGGCGTCTGCGTAGTTCTGGCGCCTCGATCACGCTCAAGCGTTTTGTCACCTCTTACACGTTCGAGGACGGTCGCGAAACTCACGTGCCACTCGCACTAACCTTTCAACATGAGCGCGACGGCGAGCCTCTGCTGAACACGGAGGCCTCGTTCGAAGCATCCTCTCCTTCCGGTTCACTCGAGCAAGCCACCAGCGTGCGCTTCATGCCCGAGATGTGGGTGGGAGGAGATTGGATCGACTTCGTTGTCCGCGGTCAAGTCACAAGCCCCGTCTTCTCCGGCGCAAGGCTAACCTTCTCGATGAGCCTGGCGCCCTTCACTGAAACTGCGGGCAGCCTCACACCGTTCGAGCAAGTGTTCTCTTCAGGCCTGCTCGGACCGCACATCTGGACGAGTCGAGATGAAACCTGCCGTCTCCTCGATCCAACATCCCTCGCTACGCTCCTCCAGCCCGGTATATTCGTGTGGTCGCCTCTCACCGACGGCTTCCACGACGATATCCCTTGCGGCTCACCCGACTGGTACGGAGCCCTCTACCGCGACGCCGAGCGCGTGCGCATCACGAACCCGCTCATCGCGCCTTAAACAAAACCACTCTACCTGTGGCGGAGAAAGAAAAACGACGACTCTTAGTGTCGCCGCCTCTTTCTCCGCTATTTCTTTCCCTCCGGCATCCTAAACTCCTCGATCGCGACATCCAAATGTTCGCGGCGATCAACTTCGGCGAGCTCTAGGATGGTTTTTGATACAGTGCTAGAGGAGCGTACTTGCTCGAAAATGAAGCGGGATTTTTCGCCAGATGTTTGTATCTCGACTTCGCCGTAATTAAAGATGGTTGCCCATAGCCCGTTGATCGAGGCGGTGACATCTTGCACGCGATACAGGCGTAGTTCTGAAATCGTGCGATGAAATAAACCGGACTGTTCGATGTTGATAATGCGTCGCGAAGTCACGATCCACATATCAAGGTAGTAATCTATGAAGTTCTGGAAGAGAAAAAGCCAGGTACACAGAAAAAATATCGAGCCTACGAGCACAAGCGGTAGAAAAATGCTTTGATCTTGCAGCAACGCTGGGCGAAAGGTCGGGAGATACCAACTGACTCCAAAAGGTGAAGCCAGCAAAACTAACGTTACGAACGCGAGCGGCAGCAGGGTGGCTGGATGACGTCGCAATAAAAACGCCAGTTTTTCGTCAGGGACGGGATTAGGAAGGTGGGCAAGGTCGATCATAGGTGAGCAACTCAAAAATCAAAAATCAAAACGCAAAACTATAGATCGAACAAAGAGTTTAGCAGTGGACCGAGGTCAAGGCTCTGTGACCAATCAACTTGCGTCAGATATGTTCCAGCTGCGAGCAAGACTACCAGCGTAACTCCAAGAAATAGGAACGTGCTGAAATAGGTGGTGAAGTTCGCCACGCCGTAGCGAATATGCGTGAAAAGGGTGATCAGCGCGACCAGTCCAAATATGCCAAGTATCACGAACCAAGCTAATAAAAGCCAAGTAAAAGGAATCATACGCCTATTGTACTCTGTCGCTCTGGTGCTTGAAAGCCGAGGTGTCGGTAGGCGTCTTCGGTAGCGATACGGCCACGCGGCGTGCGAGCTAGCAGGCCTTCTTGCAAGAGAAACGGTTCGATCACATCCTCGAGCGTTTCGACGTCTTCTGCGGTTGCGGCGGCGAGCGTGGTAAGTCCGACGGGACCGCCATGAAACTTTTCCACCAACGTTTGCAAGGTACGACGATCAGCCTTATCGAGTCCGCGCGTATCGATGTCGAGGGCTTTGAGTGCGATTTCAACGAGGTCGCTAGTGATGCAGCCGTTGTTCATGACTTGAGCATAATCGCGGACGCGCTTCAACAGACGATTGCCAATGCGCGGTGTTCGTCGGGCGCGCGTCGAGATAATTGCCAGAGCGTCGCTAGGCACCTCGAGCTCGAGTAGGTGTGCTCTACGCTCGAGAATCTGCGCCATCTCTTGGGGAGTATAAAAATCGAGATGATATGTCACGCCAAAACGGTCACGAAGAGGGGAGGAAAGCAGGGATAAGCGCGTTGTGGCACCAATCAAAGTAAAACGCTTAAGGTCGAGTCGTAGGGTGCGTGCGGTTGGACCTTTGCCGATGACGATGTCGAGTGCGTAGTCTTCCATGGCTGGATAAAGCACCTCCTCAATCGAACGATTCATACGATGGATCTCATCAATGAAAAGGATGTCGCCATCGCCAAGGTTGGTGAGAATAGCCGCCAAATCACCGACGCGTTCGAGAGCGGGGCCGCTAGTGATTTTGATGTTGGCGTCCATTTCGGCACTGACGACGTGGGCGAGCGAGGTCTTGCCGAGACCAGGCGGACCATATAGCAAAATATGCTCGCAGGCCTCGCCACGACCTTTGGCAGCCTCCAAAAAAATCCTTAGATTTTCTTTAACCTTGGCTTGTCCAAGAAATTCGTCGAGACGCTTGGGTCTCAACGCCACATCAAACCCGTGCTCCGCATCTTGAAGTTCAGGCGCAGCCACGCGCGCCTCGCTATTGGTTTGAATGTCCGCAAAAAAGTCGTCCGTCATGTGCATAGTAGACCTGTTCGTATTTTGTTCGTCAACGCCGTCGAGCAAGTACACGCCAGTTAAGAGCTTCCGATACATCGTTCGTCCAGTCGCGCTTGCCGTGCATGCCAATCCGAAGAATCTCAAGCGCAGGATGTGTCCAAAGCATCTCCCATTCATCGGGCTGCATAAAGTGAACGTAGCGCATAGCTTGACCATCCGGTCCATCCCACGGCATCCAACGATCGCCGGGTTCTCCGTTCGCGACAGGTGTAGTCGCGTCTCCATGAGGATTTTGTAGCCAAGCAGTAGCAAGGATGATGCCGCCAAGTTTTGTGAGGCGAATGAGCTCTTCGACGGAGGCACGTCGTGTGTCGCGAGTCGGGATGTGGTGAAGAACGGCGAGACAGGTGGTGACGTCAGCGGTTTGATTGGAGAGGGGAATGACTGGCAATTCCCCAGCGAGCACCGACCCACCCCCTCCAACTCCCCCTTGGTAAGGGGGAGAGTCTGAATCTGAATAGGAAACCCCCCGCCTTACGCTGGTGGGGTTTGGGGCGTGGCAAGCCCGGCGGAGCGTCTCCGACGGTTCCACGCCAAGGTAGGTCGTTCCATCTGGCAACAACTTCGCCAATCTCCCGTTTCCAGCACCAACATCGACGACCGTCATACCTGGCTTGATGTACGTCGCCACAAATGCCTGTTCGGGCAGGATTTTACCTCGCGTGGTCGCAAACCATGTGCCGTGTTGTTCATAAAAGGCACGCACGTTTTCCTGTAACTGCTTGGCAAGCTCGTGATTCATGCTAGGCTGCTCGCATTCCAACATGTCTCACCAGCAACGTCCACCAGCACGTGTCGTAGAGGCTATCATCCTCGATGTGCTCGCTTGCCAAGACCTCTCACAAAAGGCCTTAGATGCGGCTATTCGTACACAACTGCGCCAGACAAATTTTCAATTCCCAACGATTGCGATGATGGTAAAGGCGTATCGTAAACTCACAAAAACACATCCTCGTGATCTTGGATTAGAGCGCCTCCTGCGTTGCAAGACCGTGCGTACCGATTCCGGCGTGGCACCGATCACGCTTTTGACCAAGCCCTACGCTTGTCCAGGCAAGTGCGTCTATTGTCCCACCGAAGCCCGCATGCCAAAAAGTTATGTCGCGAGTGAGCCAGCCGCCGCGCGTGCCTTGCAACTCAAGTTCGACCCGTACACGCAAGCTGTTCAACGCGTGCAAACCTTGGAACGCAACGGCCATGATGCTAAAAAGATTGAGTTAATCATCAAGGGTGGAACGTGGTCAGCCTATCCTTGGATGTATCGTCAGTGGTTTGTGAAACGTTGTTTTGACGCAGCCAATCATTTAAGCGTGTCCAAACGAAAAACGCGATACGGTTCCCTCGCGTCTTCGCAAAAGGCTAATGAGTCAGCTGTGTATCGCATGATCGGAATTACGATCGAGACACGTCCAGATTGGATCACGCCAAAAGAAATAGTGCGATTACGTGAGCTCG
>CAZDER010000014.1:6140-10025 GCA_964504505.1 uncultured Gammaproteobacteria bacterium
GAGCTCGGTGTGACGCGCGTCGAGCTTGGCGTGCAAGCGTTGGATGACAAGATTCTCGAACTCACTAAGCGCGGGCACACCGTCGAACACACCGTGCAAGCGACGGCACTCTTAAAAGCCGCAGCCTTCAAAACCGACTATCACATTTTGCCAGGTCAACCCGGTTCGACCGTCGCGCGCGACATCGAGATGTTCGATCAGTTATTTTCGGACGAGCGGTTTTGTCCCGACATGATCAAGCTTTATCCATGCGTGGTGTTGCCTTCGGCGGAGTTAGCCGAGTGGCACGCGCGTGGAGCATTCAAGGCGTTGGAAGGCGAAGAACTGATCGAGATGCTAGTCCGTATGCAGTCAGTTATTCCACGCTATTGTCGTGTCTCGCGCTTGATACGCGATTTTCCAGCGTTTGAGATTTCGGCAGGGAATAAAGTCACAAACTTACGCGATGTGATAGAAGCGCGCATGCAAGAGCGGGGGATTATCTGCCAGTGTTTGCGTTGTCGTGAAGTAGGTCACCGTCCACCGCTTGCAGCAGATGCAAAGCTGAAAGTCTTCTCCGATGTTTATCGCAATGCGTGTGGGACAGAATATTTTTTGAGCGTGGAAGACGAGGCACGCACGACGGTCGTGAGTTTTTTGCGTCTACGTTTGCCAGATCGTAAGCCCGTCGTAGACAATCTAAAAACAAAAAAGATGCTTGACGAGGTCAGTCGAGAACTCCCCGAACTCAAAAACTGCGCCCTCATTCGTGAGTTGCATACCTATGGTCAGGCACTTACCCTGTCTGATAGCCGAGTGGGTGCTCCGCAGCATCGTGGTTGGGGCAAGGTGTTGATGGCAGAAGCCGAAAAAATCGCATGCGCGCAAGGTTATACGGGGCTAATCGTCATCAGCGGTATCGGTGTGCGTGGATATTATCGCAAACAAGGGTTTCGTTTGGCGGGGACGTATATGAAGAAGAAAATCAAAAATCAAAAATCAAAACTCAAAAATAAAGATGCGGAGCCGCCCGCCCATTTTTGATTTTTGCTTTTTGAGTTTTGATTTACCCACCCCTATGCATCTCGGCATTCTAACTTGTAATAATCCTCGCGCAGATAGTGTGCCTGTGTCTATTCAGGGCTCGGATCGCGCTAACGGGTCAGAGAGAATCGCACAAGCGGCGCGGGCAGCAGGTCACAAGGTATCGCAGTGGTGTACGCCGCGCTTTTGTTTTAGTTACGCAGACAGTCAGGTCACAATTTGGTATGATGGCGAACGATTCATGGGCGCAGATGTGATTGTTTATCGTCCGGGCTTTGTGCAAGAACCGACTTTACATACCTACGTTCCTGAACTATTGCAAAAGATGGGTCAACGGATTTTGAACGGAACGCCAAAAGTGTTGGAGATAAAAAACAAAATGATCCAGCACATGCGCTTGGCAGATGCCGGCATCCCCATGCCGCGTTTTGCGCTCGCCAAAGATCCAGAAGCCGCCAAGTGCGCGGTCGAAGCGCTAGGGTTTCCCATCATCGTGAAAGTGTCTTTTGGGACACACGGAAAAGGCGTGTTTTACGCCGAAAATTGGGAAACCTTTCAACCCATCCTTGATTATCTCGATGTACGCGACGGGAATCCCGTCATACTGGAAGAGTTTATCGCCGCGGCAAAGAACAAGGACATTCGCGCCTTTGTTGTCGGTGGACGAGTCGTGGCTGCCATGGAACGCCAAGCGCGTAGCAAGGATATTCGTGCCAATGCCTCGATCGGAGGAACAGGCACGGCGATTCAACTGTCACCAGAAGATGAGGCACTCGCCTTGCGCACGGCAAAGCTATTCGATCTCGATATTGCTGGCGTCGATCTCATCCATTCAGAACGGGGAACACTCGTGCTCGAAGTGAATGCAAACCCAGGGTTCCAAGAACTTGAAGCCTGCACAGGGATTGACGTAGCGCGAGCCATCGTAGAAGACAGTGTCCGTGTGGGAGGCATGTTGATTTAACGAAATCGCATACGATGCGGAGATCAGCAGCTGGCGTTTGTACGTCAGATTTGGTACACTTTCTCTATTCATTCACTTTTTATGCCTAAAAATCCTAGCGAACTCCCTTGGACCCCTGCGGAAATACAGCAACTCGTTTCTCATGCCGTGTTATCGCTAGATTGCGGGACAAGGTGGAGCGGGGGAAGGCGTCTGATGATGAGAAAAAGCAATTCTCCAAAGCCGTATTTATTTTGCAGAAAACTGTGGAGTACAAGGAGCGACCTGTTTCGCCACAGGTAATCTTAGCCAAAGCTGCCAACAGCACAGAACTTCGCTTTGACCTGCGTCAAATACGCGAACAATGGGATAGTTTTTATCGCACCCACAATCTCACAGCAGTCGCAGACCTTCTCCCGCAAAAGATCACCCTGACACCGGTACAGATCGAGACACTCAAGCTCAAAGCACAAGAAGGCTACACGCGCATTATCTTGATTCCTGCTGGCATTGAACAGCATTTGCAAGTGCTGAAAGCAAACCTGACCGACGGTCTTGAAAAGGATTATAAAGGCAAGCCGATCAAAACATGGCTTTCGAATGAAGTGAAGCTTAGTTTCCCATGTCAGATTGAGACCACGGACAGGGAGCGTGTCGGCAGGGCGTACCTTCTTCTCACGAATCCAAACGAGTCGCTTTTGCCAGGCACGAAAAACAAATCCGCAGATGAGTTGATTGCTGAATTCGCACAGCAAGGTATTTCCGGTCTAACCCTGGCAGATTATCTCATCGAAGAAAAAAAGCATTTTGAAGAAACCCTAAAACACCTCGTGGATTGGAGTAATAACGAGTTGACGTGGCTTCTTGAGAGCCGTGACAGTTCCGCCCGCGTGCTGCGTGCGGACTGGAGTTATGGCCTTCACCATGTCGAGGTGGGCTAGTGTCCGTCGGACTATCGTGATCTGGGTTTTGGTGCTCGCTCCTCGGTCGTGTTGACCCTTGTGTCTTGATTCTTTACCTTCCTTTAGCCTTTTTCCTTTAACCTTTCCGCCTCGGGTTCCTGCAGCCAGTCCCGCCCTTCGCAAATGGCGGGGTGTTGGTTCGCCCGATTCAGCTGGCAAGAGGATGCGTCGAGCGACCAATGATAAAATCTGGTTGGGAGCGACTCATTTTTCATCCGACCGAATCGTGCGGAGCGCGAGTTTAAAGCGTATCGTTCACGCTTTTCGACAAGGAATCAGACGAGTCAGACGACGATCCATAACCGAGAACATCTACCGAAGCATGCTCACTTCTTATCGCGCTCACATCAAAGCCTATGGCTCACAAACTTGAAGGGGGAATGGTTACGAATGCTGGAGCGGCCGAAGCTAAGCTCGCGGATTTTTTTGCACGCAACCAAGATTTTTTTGCGTTGTATGCCGGTGATGCGAGCATCAAGATCAAGCCCAGCCGTGAGCTAGGAACGTTTGCGATTGATCTTGAAAAAGGGGAGCTGTATGGTGATCCAAGCTACTATGAAAAAAAGGGACTAACGGAAGCCCACGCATTCAATTCCTTTCTACACAAGTTTGAGCACTTCCGCCGTTTAATGACTCTGATGCGCGAGCGAAGCGGGCTTGAGAGTTGGCGCGTTCACCGCGATCGGATGAAGACGAAGCCACATCTGCACGTAATGGATAACGTGCTAGAGAATATCAGCGTGGATCGGGCTATTTTGTCGCGCGCCCCATCACAACGTGACACGCAGTTTGATTTGTATCGTACTCATCTGTGGCAGGACAGTGATTTTCAGAAACTCCCTCGCCATCTGCAATTCATTTATGGATTGTTTCGCGAACAGATGATGCCCGAGGAACCTGTCGCCGTGAACCCATAAACTAAAATCTCCGCTATACAAACAACAAAAAGAGCATCTG
>CAZDER010000015.1:0-8567 GCA_964504505.1 uncultured Gammaproteobacteria bacterium
TATATGCGACAGAGGGTTTTCCGCAGCTAAAATATGCAGGTGGCGAGCATTATCAAAAAGAGGTCGAACGCGTTCCGATTTTTCTTATCCCTGCTCAAGGCACTTGGGCTCGTGGGGTTCTGAAGCAGAAAAATAACTTGGTTGTATATCACACCAACGGGAGGTTAGTATGTATGCATGATTTACAGTTCGTTGATGACGAATATGAAGGTCAACCAGTTCGTTATTATTTTTCGATTGGTATTGAAACGATTCAGGAACCATCAGAACAGGATCGTAAAGGAAGTCTCCTCGAACGTCTCCGTCATGGCAAAATCCCGCAAGCAGAAGTGCTGCAAGCATTGAGACAAATGCCATTGGCACGAGTGAACATGGATTCTGTGCTTGTTCGACAAAGGCTCAAAGAAGCGGTTGAAAAAAACATACTTCCCAAACAAATTTTAGAGTTACTGCCGCCAATCGAACAAGCGCAAGAAGTGAACCATCTCAAGGTAAGATAGAGACTCATCCTCGAACATACGAAGGAAAAGTCGCGTGACGGATAAAGATGGCTTTGCTACAGTCTTATCATTATGATTTCTTCTTCTATTGCCAAAGCCATGGTTGAGCGTATGGCGCTCATTGATTGCAGTCGTCGCGAGCTTCAGCAGGTCGCTTCCGAGGGGTTGGCGGCGAGCAAGCGAGCGATTTTTGCCTTTCATCGTGAGGATCAGGTGGCAGCCGAGGAACAGTTGGCGCTTGCCGAAGCGCGTTTGGGTACGGGGGCTGCCATTGTCAAAAAGGTGCCGAAGTTGGCACAGGAGGGTTCTTGGCGGGCGGCGCAAGAAGAATATGCGGAAGCTGATCTTTTGCGTCAGTACTTGGAAAAGGGGGTGCTTGGCAAGGTGACGGCAATCGCTGATGACCCAGAAATCTATCTGGGCGGACTGTCTGACATCACAGGCGAGCTAGTCCGTCGTTCGGTTTTGCATGCCACGGACGGTGATCACGAAACGGTGGAGCGGATTTTTGAGGATGTACGCCGCGTGGTCGAGTTACTTATGGATATGGATTTAACCGGAGGACTTCGTAGTAAGCTCGATCAAGCCAAGCAGAACCTTCGTAAGCTTGAGGAGATTAGGTATGACCTGTCTTTGAGGGGGCATTAGACGAAGCTAAACGGATATGGCAAAAACTCTTAAGCAGTCTCCGACTTCCAATGATTGGCGAACCATGCTTAAAAAAGAAACGGCCATCATGGGTTATTTAGATGTAGCAAATATCATTGGTTGGAAAAAGTATCTTGGCTGGAATGTGCGCACGGCAAAACTCGTGAAACAGCTCCGAGAAATGCAGAATATGCGTGAAGTAAAAGTCTACTACGGAACCAATAGACGAAAGTTGGAAGAATCAGAGGCTTTTAACAGGGATGTAATGAAGGCTGGAGCTATCCTCCGTACAAAGCCAGTCAAGTTTATTCGTAAGACTGTTGATCTCGGAATGTTCTTCAAAAAAACGACCCTAGGTCAATTGGATATGGGGACGACTACGCTCGTGAATAGTGTGGTCGAAGCTGTTCAGTCTTCTGGAGCGATCATTGAAGAACCGAAGTGTAATTTTGATGTTGAGATGACGATGGATCTCATGGACGATACGGAGAGAGCCTCGGGGTTCATGCTGTTCTCTGGAGACTCAGATTTTTTCGCACCACTTGAACGACTAAAGCTTAAAGGAAGGCGAGTATATGTCGTAGGTGCACGAGGTGCCATGTCCAGGGAATTATTTGTCGTTGCGGATGCATTCATTGATATTGGTAAACTTTACCAGAGAGGAGAGGCAAATAGCGAAAATCCCGCCTTTGGAGGCGGGACCGCGTGAACCGTAGCCGTTTGTGACTACAATTAGAATATATCAAAAAACTATCCACAGGTCAACATATGAAAGTCCTCATCCTTGGTCTTGGTCAGTATCCTCATGGCAGCGGCGTTGAAGCTGCGGTGTTTTTTGCGAAGCGAGGAGACGAGGTGGTGGTAACGGATTTGAAGTCTGCTAAGAAATTGTCTGCAAATGTGAAACGCTTATCGAAATACAAAAACGTTCGTTTTGTGTTGGGCGAACATCATTTGGAAGATGTTCGCGAAGCTGACATGGTTGTGCCAAATCCACGGGTGCGACCAGACAGCCCGTTTTTTCAGGCGGCACTTCGACTTGGTAAGACAATTGAGTCGGATATTTCGTTATTTTTAGCTACTTGTCAGGCTCCTGTGATTGGCGTGACAGGTACTCGAGGCAAGAGCACGACTGTGACATTGTTGACGGAGATGTTGAAAGCAGATGGTCGGCAGGTGTGGCTGGGTGGGAATATTTTGGTTTCTCCACTGACTTTTTTGAACAAAGTCAAAGCTTCGGACTGGGTTGTGCTGGAGTTGAGTAGTTGGCAGCTTGAGCTTACTGGTCGTAGGGGCATTTCGCCTGCCTACGCGGTTTGGACGAATTTGCTGCGCGATCATTTGAATACCTATGCGGGCATGGAGGCATATGGCGAGGCCAAAGCGCAGATATTTCGTCATCAAGATCAAGCCTGCACGGTGTTTTTACCGGTGGACAAAAGCTTCGATCTCTATGCCAAGAGTGCTCCGAGTCAAGTTATGCGTGTTGGTGGAGGGCAAACAGAGATTGCTAGGCTCGTGAAGGCTGTTAAGTTAAAGATATTAGGTGAACATAATCAGCGGAATGCGGAGTTTGCTGTAGCTGTTGCCCTAAAAGTGGGTGTATCAGCCACCGTTATCAAACAGGCACTGCGTACGTTTCCGGGGGTACCGCATCGTCAGGAGGAGGTCGCTATCATCAAGGGTGTTCGTTATATTGACGACACAACTTCGACCACGCCAGATGCCACGATCGCTGCTTTGCAGACATTCACGATTCCAGATTCCCACTTCTCGATTCACCTAATCTTCGGTGGCACGGACAAGGAGCTGGAGTTCGAGGAGGTTGCCAAGATCATGAAACGAACGAAGCCACTTATTTATCTTTTGCCGGGAACGGCACGTGAAAAGATCGTGAAGGCTTTGACTAAGGCGAAGATTATTTGGAGCGACGTCTTGCATCTTCAAGACGCCATGACACACATTCAGTCGCACGTCGTGCGAGGGGACGTCGTGCTTTTATCGCCAGGTTGTACGAGCTTCGGTTCTTTTAAAAACGAGTTTGATCGGGGAGAGCAGTTTGTAAAGTTGGTGAAGAAACTAAAGAAATGAGTATGGACATTTTTGGTGTTCATATTGAGGGACCAACGTTAAACGAGATCATGGTGCAGGTAAAAAAACTCACCTCACCTGTTTGGATTGTGACTACTAATCCTGAAATTTTACTCGAGGCTCGTCGCGATCCGACCTACGCCCACACTTTGCGTCAGGCTGATATACGCGCCGTTGATGGAGCGGGGCTGCTCATGCTCGGCCGACTGTTCGGACAACCTTGGTCGCGTGTGACAGGGGTTGAGCTAGGGGAGCGTTTGATCGCCTATGCGGTTGAAGCAGGTTTGCGTTTAGGGTTAATCGGAGGCGGAGTTGGAGTAGCCGAGGCTGTCGCTCGCCGCTTGCAACAAACCTTTCCTACACTCTCGATCATGGCAGAACAAGGTGGAGAGATCGCCCTAGATGGCAGCGATGATAGTCACGGAGAGGAGGCTCGACATCGTTTAACCATGTTTGCTCCAGATATCTTGCTCGTGGCTCTTGGTCATCCTAAACAGGAGCGTTGGATCGCTCGTTATTTAGCCGACTTTCCTCGACTTAAGGTCGGAGTGGGAGTCGGTGGAGCTTTCGATTATTGGGCGCAGCGTGTTACTCGCGCTCCGCGGTTTTTGCAAAAGCTCGGTCTGGAGTGGTTGTGGCGGCTTGTGCTTGAACCATGGCGGAGCCTGCGTGTGTTTAGGGCGGTGTGCGTTTTTCCTATACGAGTGCTGTTTGACCAGTTAGTAAAAAGGGTTTGCCCTCGCGCAAACAAGCCATAAACACACCCACGGCCTCATCAATATGCAGATGATCTTGGCACACAGGTCGAGTGAGCGTGATGCCTTGGAGCGAGCGGCAGCGACTAAGTGCGACGTAGACTTGACCATGAGCAAAGGCTCCGCGCTCAAGATCAAGGACTAGACGATCAAAAGTTTTGCCCTGGCTTTTATGGATAGTCACGGCCCAGGCTAAACGTAAGGGTATTTGTTCAAAGCTGCCGAGCTTCTCTTGTTGCAGACTTTTAGTCTCCTCATCGAAATGACTTTGAAACAGTGTCCAAGTATGTGGTGTGAGGGTAATGCGATTGGCATCGTCCAAATCAACCGTGACGCTGATGTCGTCGAGAGCCTGCACCGTGCCTAAGCTACCATTCACGTAAGTTCCGCCGCTCTCGTTAGCGATACACATGACACGGGCACCTTGTTTGAGTTGCAAACGCATTTCGGTAGGAGCGTCTTTGTCTTTGAAGGTTCCTACAACTCGGGCTTGATAGGTATGCGGTTTGCCCGCTAAAGAATCAAGATGTGATGCATTGATGCGATCGGCTTGATCGTTGGTGGTAGTGAGGATGATGTCGTGGGCTCGAGCCTCACTTTGAGAGAGCCGTTCGACGCGGGTATTTAATCGAGCGAGGTCGGTGGGAGTGGTAGTGCGATCACGAATGGCGTTTAAGATATCAATAAAGGTTTGATCTGTTTGACGATAAACCGTCTCGAGTTCTTGAACGCAAAACTTCTTGGTGATGAGCAGCTCGTTAACGGCGCGTGAGGAAAAAAAGTAGGGCGTAGCGTAGACTTTAGCAAAAGCTTCACGTTCTAATCGAGAAACCACGGGAGATAATTGAGCTAGGTCACCAAAAGCGATGATGCGTTTACCGCCAAAAGCTTGCGACGCGCCTAGAGCGGCTCGTAAGAAGCTATCCATGCAATCCATGATATCGGCGCGTACCATGGAGATTTCGTCAATTATCAAAGCATCGAGCGTGCGCCAAAAAGGTTCATCCCGTCGGCTAAGCCCGCGGCGGCGCGCTTCTTTGACGGTGATGCCTGGTGCGAAACGAAAAAAGCGATGGATAGTTTCTCCGCTCACATTTAGAGCAGCGACACCCGTTGGTGCCAAAACTGGGCACACGAGCGATGATTCTTCGCGAAAAATCTGCAAGAGCGTGCTTTTGCCAGTACCGGCTCGACCGGTGATAAACACAAACGGCGTTGAACTTTCCATTAAAGTCAAGGCCTGTTGAAAGCCTTGATTGCGTTCGATGGGTGTTTTCATGACGGTGAAAACAGGCAACCTTGCCAAGCTGGTCGACCGCGTAAAAAAGCGCGTCCGTCCATGATGGTCTTGCCGCTGGGTTGTAGCTTGGTCAAAACCAAGCTTGTGCCTGCCGCACAAGCTATGGCGGGCAGATTGTCTCGAATGAAGCCTGTACCGGGTGCGAGGGTTGTATCCACGCCGATATAGGCAGCCAAGATTTTGAGATTAGCCTTCTCGAACTGGAAATATGTCCCTGGCCAAGGTTGATAAGCGCGGAGCATGCGTTCCATGGTTTCAGCGGTGTGTGTACGAGGATCGAGCCGTCCATCGTCGCGCGTGAGTAATTTTACGAAGGTGGCTTGCTCATGTACTTGAAGGCGTGGCGTAAGCTGACCTTCGAGATAGGTAAAGATAGTCTCAACTAGAATTGGTGCTCCACGTAGGCTAAGACGCCAATACAGCTCGAGAGCAGTGTCAGCTGGCAGGAAAGCTTCTTCAAACTGCGCCAGGATAGGTCCATGATCCATCTTGGTATCCATGAGCATGATAGTCGCGCCAGTGATCGCATCGCCGTTTAAGATGGCGGCTTGAACAGGGGAGGCGCCACGATAGCGCGGTAAGAGTGACCAGTGGAAGTTGAGCGCGCCTAGTTTAGCTATTTTTAGTAACTCTAGCGGTATAATTTGACCGAAGCTCGCAACCATCAAAATATCGGGGTTCAGTTCGCGTAGCGTCTGGATGGCTTCTGTATCTTTGACGGTCTCAAATTGAAACACGGGCACGCCTTCCGCGACAGCGGCTAGTTTGGTGGCGGGGGCGGTGAGTGTCGCTTTGCGGCCAGTCGGTCGATCGGGTTGAGTGACGACTCCAACCACACCAAAACGCGGCTCGTGAATTAGAGCTTCGAGCAAGGGGACTGCAAAGGGAGCGGTTCCAAAGAAGATCACGCGATAGGTCATAGGAAGATTTAGCGTGTCTTAAAAACCTCGATAGCTCGATCGGTGAATAGGATGCCGTCTAAATGGTCTATTTCATGTTGAAAAACACATGCGAACAAACCATTAATCGCATATTCGACTAGGCGACCATGGCGTGATAAGGCTTGCATGGTTACGCGTTTATGCCGGTTAACTAAACCATATTTTCCCGGTACGCTTAAACAAGCCTCTTCTGATAGATGAGTAGCTGCGGAGGTTTTGATGAGCACAGGGTTGATGAAAGCAGTTGGTCCGCCGCGCTTGAGGTTGACGATGATGGCGCGGATGTTTTTACCGACTTGTGGTGCGGCAATGCCGATGCCATCATTGACAAACATGGTATGCGTTAAGGTATCCAAAAACTGCTGAAATGACAGCGTAGCAATCTGGGTTGGTTCCACCGCTGCCGAGCGTTGCCGCAAGGATGGGGCTGGATCAACCAAAATCGGGAAAGATTCGATCATCAAGACTGAAGGTTAGCGCAAGAAAGCTATGGGATCAATATCTAGCGTAACATGGGCTGCGAGCGGAGTTAAGGTTTGGACGAGGAGAGCCTCTGGAATGTGGGGTGGTAATACGAGATGGAGTAGGGTTTGCTGCGACCGTGTTGTAGAGCGTCGTTCAGGCACTAAAGGACCACGCCAGTCTACTGGTTCGATGTGAGCTAGGCGTAGAGCTGTTTCGGCTTGTGCGCGCCATGCATTTGCTACGATTTGATCTCCGCGGCACAATATCTTGACAACGCGGCGACTGGGTGGATAACCAAAGTGTTGACGTTCCTCAAGCGTACGCGCCACAAAGTGTTGCATACCAGCAGTTGTGAGCCACTCGGTAATGTTCGGCGCAAAGTGTCCTTGGGTTTGGAATATGAGCGTACCGTGCTTAGTTGCCACGCGATCCGCTAATCGTCGCACGGCTAAACATTGTCGCTCTGATTTACGTATATCCTCGCCAACGCCAAGCCAGGCAGCCTCGGTGACGACTACGAGGCAAGCGCTCGCGAGCGGAGCCTCTAACTCTTCGGCGACGAGCGTGCGCCAGTGTATGGTTGTGTCTGGATAATGATCGTTCCATTGGGTACGCAAACGCTCGATGCCGGGTAAACTCTTGCCTAGATCTACACCTTGGCAGACGGCGCAGGCGGTGGGAGTCGGCCAACTTTTACGGCATGAGCGACAACTGGCTTGACCTGTTTGCAATCCGAGACCGCCACCGCAGTTAGGACAAACAGCCTGCCAATGACAATCGCGGCAAGTGAGCCTGGCGATTGTGCCAGCGATGGGATGGATCACATAGCGTGGTCCTGGATGATCGAGGAGTGCCTGTAAAGTATCAGCTTGTAAGAGGGCGATGGCAGATCGTCCTTGCGGATGATGGAAGTGGATGCGGACGTCACCTTGAATAGCAGGAGCGGCTGAATTGGCGTGTAAGGGTGGAGTGAGGCCGTAGCTATGCACTGCTGTTAACCCTTGCTGTGCGCACCATAACAAGATTTTACGGGCGTCGTAACGAGGCGTGAGCTCATCTTGCTTATGATCGTCCTGTTCGGGTTCGTGCAACAGAACTGTATCGGCTGCGAGGGCTAACCAAGTTCCGATTTTGGTGGTAATCAGGCAACCAGTCTCTTTGGATAAAAACTGTGTCCATTCACGAAACGCTGCGCCATCGGCTAGTTGACTGTGCAAGATGTGCGATTGGGGTAAGTTGTCCTGTAACTGCCGTGCGAGGGTTATCCACGGTGTGACAATCAGTACTCTACTCGTGAGAGCCAGTTCATTAGCCTTGGCGATGAGAGCGTGAGTGGCAGCGGTTGTCCAGTTGGCATGTAAGCCTTGGGCGTGACTACGCTTGGTCACGAGCGTAAGCGGCGAAGGTCGTTTAGGTAGTGCGCGTAACCAACTAACGGCGACCGTGGGTGGAGAAGAAAAAGTACGGGCAGCGGTCGCAGTAATCAAAGCGGGGAGAGTCTCGGGGAGATGTAAACCGGCGTATGCAGCTTCAAGCGCCAGTGCTCGATCAGCAAATAACGACGTTGGTAGCAGTTCTGCGATCAAGCCTGGACAAGCTTTTTTACGAAAAGGAATCAAAACCAGATCGCCTACGCGCACAGTCATTCCGATCGGAACATGATAGTCGAAACCATCTACTCCGAGAGGCGTCCGTACGAGCGGAATTACGCGAGCGAACATGGATTAGGTCTGTTCAAATATCACGGTCATACAACCCACGCCGAACGGAGCTTCGTAGCAAACTTCACGCATGGTACCGCTCATGTCTGCCAATATGCCTGCAAAGATGAGAATGGGTTGATAACCACATTGACCAGCTGTCTCGC
>CAZDER010000015.1:8577-9799 GCA_964504505.1 uncultured Gammaproteobacteria bacterium
TCGTGGCGTGTGACTACTGCCGAGCGAATCGCGGCATCAAAAGCCTGCCCTTCGGGACGCATGCCTTGCGGACTAGCAGCATTGACATGATGCGAGAGATCGGCTGAAGCGAGCACGGCAATCCGCCGATTTTCACGTTGCAAGACTCGAGCTAGCTCGCGACCAAATTCATAATGAGCTTGGGGTCCGAGTAAGCATGGGGCGAGCGGAATACATTGGAAGCTGGGTAACTTGGGAGTGAGCAGCAGTAAAGGCACGGTGCAACCGTAATCGAGCTCCGCTTGGCTCGTGAGCGTAAACGGAATCTGGGCCTCCCGCAAAGCGCGATGGATGTGATCCAAAACTAAAAAATCAACACTAGTTTTGATCTGCACAGTATGATCACCAAACTCTTTGAGTATGCCTTCGAAGCCTTCGTGCAGGTTGCCGCTAAATGAGTCGGGGTACATCGGCGCATGCGGAGTCACGATCAAAATTGTCTCTGGTTTAGCAACATATAAAGCGTGTTCAAGCTCGCTCAAGGCCTTGAGCGTGAGGGCTAGCTTTTCGCATTCAGCCTCGCCAATACTTGGAACCAGTAGAGGCGAATGTGGCACGATGGCAGAGAAAACGATCATACAGGGTTAGGGAGTGGGAGCTAGGTTCGCCAGAGCTGTTTGGGTGAGGAGCGTATTGTGGAGGTAGGGATTGATAGGCTCACTGATAGGATACCTCGCGAGCAGGGTTTGTGGCAGGGCAACGATATTTTTTTGGTTCCAACCCATTTCTTGGAGAATGTCAGTGTTAGGAATGAGCCGCCGCAACCCGTGTTCAACAACGTAAGTCTCGTTGTGTTTAGCCACACGCACTAACTCTCCGTCGTGCAGCAAGTATGGATTACCTACCACGAAAGCCTTGAGTTGTTTGGCAGTTAGAGTTTTGGCGGGACGACTACGAAAATATAGGGTAAGCAACGATTTATTCGGAATAAGATGGCGCGTGTCTTGGTCTATATACCAATAGGTGCCTTGAGTGTCTTTAGCGAGCAAACCAGTTGGATGAGCTGTGGCTAGGGTGATATCTCGACCGTCGGTGTAAAGCTCTAGCTCGGTAGAGCTTACCGTCAAGAGTTCATCTTCATTGAAACCCAGCCGCTTAAACACTTTTTTATTCACAATTAAACGCTTAGACGAACCGTCGATTAGATAGCGTTTATCCCCAACTTCGACGAGCGAGTAATTGG
>CAZDER010000016.1:0-9226 GCA_964504505.1 uncultured Gammaproteobacteria bacterium
TGCCTTAGAAGAGCAGCTCACTAATCCCTCTTTGCAATACGTTCTGCAAACGGCCATTGCTGATTTGGCGGATGGATTGCCGCTAAATGCTAGTATTGCAAAATTTCCAAGATTGTTTGATGGGTTTTTTACGAATGCACTTAGTGTTGGTGAAGCAACGGGTACGCTTGCGTCCACCTTGCGGTATCTGGCGATCCAACTAGAAAAATCAGAAGACATTCGCAGCAAGATACGTTCAGCCCTCTTGTATCCCATCATTGTCTTCGTCGGTGCGCTTGGCATCGGTGCCTATCTCGCGTTCGTCATGCTTCCGAAAATATTGCCGTTATTCACCCAACTCAATGTCAAACTTCCCCCTACCACACGTGCGTTGCTTGCGAGTAGCACGTGGCTGACAAGGTATTGGTCTTCGGGTATCGGCATCCTACTCCTTGTCGTCATCGTTGTCGCTCTCCTGGCCCGCATTTCCTCCGTGCGTTTTGCTGTCTCTGCTCTTTTTATTCGACTTCCTGTCGTGGGCAAGCTTATCCAACATATGCAAACGGCAAAATTTTCACGTATCTTGGGAACGCTCTTGACGAGTGGAGTGACGATCGTGACGGCACTCAATGTGACCGCTGATTCAACCGATCATCCCCTGTATAAGAAAGCACTTAAGCTGATTGCGAGCGCGGTTGAGCGTGGAGAAACAATCGCCGACGAACTACGTCTGCACAGGCAACTATTTACACGAACTACAAGTAGCATGGTAGGCGTGGGCGAGCGCACAGGCAAGCTGTCAGACAGCTTAATCGCCCTCGCGGAATTTATGGAGAGAGAAGCAGATGCAACCACACGCAATCTCTCGACCCTGATCGAACCCCTCACGCTCATGATCGTCGGGCTTCTGGTTGGATTTATTGCCTTGTCGATCATTACCCCTATCTATCAGATCACGCAGGGCATTCACGGATAATCTTATGATCGCTCGTCCAGGCTTTACCCTCGTTGAATTCCTGATTGTGGTGGGTATCATGACTCTTTTGGCTGGAATGACGGCGATGATGAGTGCCTCCACGATACGCTATGCCAGCTTTGATCTGGCACGAGAGACCGTGAGAAACGAACTTCTCGCTGCTCAAGCGGACGCACTTAGTGGCACAGCTGACTCTTCCTGGGGTGTGGCGTTTTCAGTTCACACCGTCACACGTTACAAAGGATCAAGTTATGCGACGCGTGATATGGCGTTTGATCGCACGACAGTATTTGGCGATGACATTGTGTTGAATGGAACCTCGGATGTTGTGTTTCATCGTCCAATGGACACCACATCATCGACAGCGACGATCGGGATCACAAGCGGCGTGCTGCATGCTACGACGAGCGTGAACGCCGTTGGCTCCATCAGCATCCACTAAGCACGTATGACTCCCTCTGTACAACGTCCTTTTTCTTTCCGCCTCGGTGGGTCGCTCTTTGAGGTAATTATTGTCATTGGGTTACTCGCTCTTTTTGCCTCTACGCTGTTTGTCTCCATGGGGACGCAGCTCATGTTGTCGGCTGGCACATATCAATCGTTGCAAGCCACAGCACTTGCGCAGGAAGGTCTCGAGGCAGCGCGCTCCATCCGTGATGCGGGCTGGTCGTCGCTCGCTGTCGGCACGCATGGGCTGCTGTACACGAATACTGCCTGGAGTTTTCAGCACACCTCTGATACGAACGATGTGTTTACACGCACGATAGCGGTCACGGCTCTTTCAGCGCATGAACGTCAGGTCATCTCAACCGTGTCTTGGATGAATCCTTCACACAACACACGCTCTACTTCCTTGGCAACCACGCTCTCGAATTGGCGCAACGTGTTCGTCCCCTTGTTGCATGGAAACTGGAGCAATCCACAGACCCTTGGCACCATTGATCTTGGTTCTGGAAACGTGCCAACGGGCATCGTGGTGAAACAGGGCATGGTCTACATGTCAGCCACAGCTTCCGCAAGAAGTAAACCGGACTTTTTTGTGATCGATGCGCAGCAGCCTGCTAGTCCATTTATTGTAGGAAGTTTGCAAACAGGGTCGGGAGTGAATGGGCTCGCAGTTTCAGGGACGGTTGCCTATCTTGCGAATGACGCAGCAACGGATCAATTGCAGCTGGTGAGCATCGCAACGCCAAGCTCCCCAAACATCATCCGCTCTTTCCATCTGGAAGGTTCTGCGCAACGCGCCCTTAGTATCGCGCTATCTGGCTCACTCGTGATGCTTGGCACGCAAAGAGATGCTGGACCAGACCTGTTTCTTGTGGATGTTTCCGATCCAAATTCCCCCCGTCTTTTGAGCTCGCTTGAAATTGGTGGTGATGTCAACCGTATCTCTATCCTCGGGAACAGGGCGTATCTCGCGACTGGTAATAGCGCACAAGAATTCATAGTCGTCGATATTGCGAATCCATCCGTCCCTGCTATTCTCGCACACGTGAATCTTGCAGGCAGCGAGAGTGCTGCAACGGGGTTATATATCAATAGTCAAGATAGTCGCGCCTATATCACGCGCCAACAAGACGAAGATACGTCACCTGAAGTGAACATCTATAGCATTGCTTCTCCAGCTGCACCAACACTCCTAGGTAATATGGAGTTTTCGGAAGATATCCCTGCCGTGCTTGCCGCTGATACTCTTCTGTTTTTAGGCACGACAGTCAGTAATTTGGAGTTCCAAATCTTCGATGTCACGAATCCCGCAAGCCCTGTGTTCTATGCAGGGCTCAACTTTCCACAGGTTGCCAGTGATATTGCCTTTGAGAATAACACGATGTATGTGGCCGTGCGTTCGAATGACGCGCTACGCATCTTGACCGCGCAATAGACCTATGCCCCATCATCGTCATGGCTTTACCTTGATTGAAACACTCCTGTACATAGCGTGTATTGGGATGATTATGGGCAGCATGGTTCTCCTCTCCTCCACGGCGTTTACGATACGAAACAAGTTACGCGCCACTCTTATTGTGGAGCAAACGGTGCATGTTGCCGTTGTTCGCATGATCTCCCTTATCACCGCAGCTTCTGCCGTCACCACGCCCTCGCTTGGCGAGACAGGCGGCACGCTCGTTCTGCAAATGCCTATCGCTGCACAAAATCCCACCACCATCACGAGTACCAGCGGCACCATTTACCTCACACAGGGTGCTCTCGGAACCGCGCAAGCACTTACTTCAGACGAAGTATCTATTTCCTCCCTTTCGTTTATGCGTTCAAGCAACACTTCCACCGCCAGCGTTCGTATCATCACGTCTGGTGCGCTTCGAAACGCGGCCGCCTCGTCGACGACGCTCACCGTTACCACAACCGCTGCGGTACGCCGTTAATTGTATGCGCGTTTTTCCTGTTCATGCCGCCTCTGGTCAAACGCTGGTGATCACCATGCTCGTCTTGGGATTTCTTACGCTTACCTTTACCTTGATCGGATTTTCTTCCGTCAGTAATGAGTCACGCATCAATCTTGTCTTCGAGCATAAAGCCTCCTCCGCAGCTGCCGCGGTTGGGTGTATGGAGCAAGCGATGAATCGACTAGGCATGAACGTCACGTATCCAGGGAACGAAACGCTGGCCGTCGCAAGTAGTACATGTACCGTGAGACCCGTAATGTTTGGAAACGGAACATGGACGCTAGAAACATGGGCACAAAGTGGGGATCAGTACACGCGTTACCGTACTATCTTGACAAATCGCACGCCAATTTCTATCAGCTCTTGGACGGAAGTAGCCGACTTTTGAACATCTATGCTATCCTGTATTTTAGGTTTTCTCATTGTTATTATTTTTTTCTTTTTTTCTATGCACGTACGCAAGATGCAAGGCTTCACCCTTATTGAACTCTTGATCGTGATCGCGCTCATCGCGGTTTTGGCAGGTGCTGTCATTATCGCTCTTAATCCCGCACGACAATTTCAACTCGCACGGAACTCTTCTCGCTGGAGCCATGTTTCGGCCGTTGTAGGAGCCGTGACGTCGAATATTACCGAGAACAAGGGCGTATGGACGTGTACGGGTGTCGCAACACTCCCAACCATAAGCACGCTCATGACCAATACGGGTGGTGTAAATATTTGTGGATGTCTTGTGCCAAGTCAGATGGCCTCATTTCCTTCGGATCCATCTACGGGAACCGGCACAGACTGCACAACCTATAGCTCCGGATATAGCATCAGCCAAGATGCAACTACGAAGCGCGTGACCGTGTCTGCCGTGCCTGAAGCTGGTGCGGCAACAATCAGCGTGACCCAGTAAGAAAGATCGTTCCTAAACACAACCCCTAGAAGCATCCTAGGGGTTGTGTTTTTGCACACTACCTCGAGCCTACCTCAGACTCGCCTCAGTTCTATCTCATTCCTCTTTATCCACAACACGATATTGACAAAAAAGTTTTTTGTGACAACGGAGTGTGTATATGAGTGAACTTCTGCGTATTCAATCTCCTAACATTCTGTTCCATGTCATCAACCGTGGAAATGCAAAACAGATCATTTTTCATGATGAACAAGACTTTCAGCTCTATCTTGATCTCTTGCAGCATTACAAGAAGAAGTTTGACGTTAGAATCTACCACTTCGTACTTATGTCCAACCATACTCATCTCCTACTCGAGCCGATGCAAGAAAATACTATTTCCAGATTTATGCTTGGGATAGATTTGACCTATGCCAGATATTTTAATCAAAAATACCATGGCGTTGGTCACGTATGGCAAAGTAGATTTCGTTCAATTCCTATCGAGGCTGATGAGTATTATTTGCGCTGTGCACGTTACATTGAACTGAACCCCGTCCGTGCCAACATCGTTCATCATCCTCTCGACTACCCATGGTCAAGCTATGCTCAACTGGTTCAACCATCGTCGACATCTTGGACTGATACTCATCCCTTGTTGGCAGATGTTCAAAAGACAAACAAGGAGGACAAAAATGCCTTCCAGACCTATGTTGAGGATGCCGTGCAGAACTTGGAACAAGGTAAACATGAAACATTTGCGCGACTACCCGCCTACGGAAGTGCTCATTTCATCAGACGGTTTTCAGAACTGAGACAGAGGCGAGGTAAGTCTGAGATGAGTTTGAGATACTGATTTTAAGGACGCTGCATCTTCTTCCATGAGTCGCGTTAGAGCGCGTCGAACCACGTCAGCTTTGGTGGATGCGTGATCACTACGTACACTACGGATTATGTGTTCTTCTGGATGTGTCGGCAGGGTGGATGGAAAGAGGAACATCATGTCATATTACTTACAAACGGATGTATGTGACCGTTTTCTTCAACTTCTCCTCTAGCGCCTTTTCGAAGGCGGCGGCGTCGTTTTTGTAGACTTCTTGACGGACGGCTGTTTCGAGCGTGGCAGGCGCAACTACGCGGTGTTTGAAGGTGGCGATATCCCAGCCAAAAGCATCATGAAGATAGGTTTTGATCTCACCTGGATCGGTGGAGGTGCCAGCGCGGGCGATTAAGGCATCATAGGATTTGTCGATGTCGGCAGCAGTGAGCGTAATGTGAGCTGACTGTGCCATCACGCTGACGGCTAGAACTCGCACTAGTTGATCGAGAATGATTTTATTACCAGCGGCGTCTAACTCTTTAGGCAGGTTTTGCCCTTGCGTGACTGGACTATGCAGAAATAAACGCGTGGTATCTTGCTGCTTCAGATACTCGCTATAGCGCACAAACTGCCAATCTGCTCGCGCGATCGGTATCGGTACGCGAGTTACGAGCGTACGAATCCACGGACGATCTTGCGGATGCCAATACAAAATGTTAGCAAGCCAACTGACACCAGCTAATAATGCCAAGGTCGTTATGACTGTCGCTATCAATCTACTCGGAGTAACGCGCATAGTTATGAGGTCGGATGAAAAAAATAACGTACCCATTTCCGAATATTGGATTCTTCAGGTTGGTCTTCCGTCAAAAGATTGAGCGTAGAGCTATCCGTAGTCGTGCCTACCGCACCTGTTTCGCGCAAAACAAAGACTTGTTCGCCAGGTTTTTGCAATCCCAAACGCACTCGCACTTCACGATCAATCGCTTCTGGTGTTTGTAAACGGGCTAAAGCATCGGTCAAGTTGGTGCGCCTGCCCTCGAGTGCCTCAACCTGGGCGCGCAAGCCATGAATCTCTTGATTGACTTTCCAACCCTGATACGTCTCACGCGCACTCGAAATACCAATCATGACCAATAATCCGCCGCCAAGCACTAACAACCACGGCCAATGAGCGCGCGACCGCAGCTTTTCTGGAGAAGTATGCGACATAATTATGTGTCGTGCTTTTCTAAAAGTGTCTTAACCGTTTCGAGTGCAGTCGCCGAAGCATGCTCAACTAGTGTGCTAACTTCAGCGCGAACGTCTAGCTGCACTTGAGGTCTGGGCGGCGGAGTGCCGCGTAAGCGTTCAATGGCTGCGCGCGCCCGTTCTGGCGTCGCTAGCTGTCCGACGATTAGTTCCTTAGCCGCGCCTCCAGCTCGCACCCGCAGCGTGCCAATCCCAAAACAGGTCTCAAAAATACCCCGCGATTCGCAAGCCAACTCATAGATAGCGTGCAGCGCAATCTCTTGCACCATGCGATGAAAGATGCCGCCCTGGCTCACATGCACTACGCGTTCGTTGGTGATGATAAAGGCATTGGCATCCCACAACAACACAGCACGCAATCCGATCACTAATCCAGTCACGATCGGCAGCCCCAAAATAGCCACGCCCCACGCCCCCAAACGCATAAAGGAAAACAACCAAAACCACGGCAGCGTGATCAACACACCAGCCAATAAGAGAGGCAAAACCAGCGTTAAGCGATGGCGACGAAAAACCGCTTCAACACGTTCGTTGAGCTTAGGCTGAATGACGTCAGCAAGATGCAGCATACGCACTAGCGTAACGGATAAACATTCTAACGTACATCACGCTCCTCCATGACTTCGCGTATCCCCTGCTCGGCCGCGACGCGCTCGTCCCAAGCCAGCTTCTGTCCCCCTGCCACACAAATCCACGGCTCGCAACCCTTGCCAGTTAATAATACCAAATCGCCAGGCTGGGCAAGACGCATAGCGGTAGTGATGGCTGTTTGACGGTCTTGAATAGTCAGGAGATTGTCGCCTAGCCGCTTGCCCGCTTTGATAGCTCCGGCGGCAATGGCTTGAATGATAACCTCTGGATCATCGTCATACGGGTCTTCGTTGGTCACGATCACAATCTCGGCATGTTTGGCCGCGAAAGCTCCGAGCAATGGTCGACGCGCTTGATCACGCCCGCCGCCGCAACTGCCTAAAACGTGGATCAAACGTTTATGTGGCACCAGTTTCAAAGTTTCTAGACAACGTGCTAACGCCACTGGTTCGTAGGCATAATCGATGATCACGCTCCAAGCTTGACCAAGATCGACACGTTCGAGCCGACCTGGCACGCCAGACACAGCTGTCAAAGCCGTGGCAGTTGCTTTGGTATCCACGCCTAAGGCTTGAGCCGTAGCAATAGCAGCCAAACCATTTTCAAGGTTGTGTCGTCCTGGTAGATGCAGCGTGACGCACACGTCATTGACCGTAAAAGTCGTAGTCAAAGCTTGATAAACCACGTTTTGAGGCACTACCTCGGCACGAGCCGCGTCTAATCCATACCACAGACACGGAACTTGCGGAGCTTGGGAAGCATAAAAATCAGCCTGTGCGTCTTCACGGTTTAAAACCAAGACCTTGGGCACCAACACACCACCGAGGAGTTTCGGCACAGCCTTAGCCACAGCTTGAAATAGGAGAGCCTTGGCTTGTTTATAGTTTTCAAAACTACCATGCGCCTCGAGATGCTCGGATGTAAGGTTAGTAAAAACGGCTACATCGTAATCTATGCCAAGGTGACGAAACTGCATCAGACCCTGCGAAGATGTCTCAATCACGGCGTAGCGACAACCAGCCTTGACCATGTCACGCAAGGTGCGCTGGATAAAGAAACGACCGGGCATGGTCATCTTGGTGCGATTAAGCCACTCACGTTTGCCGACTTTCATGATGGCTGTCGTCGTACAGCCAGTCTGAAAACCAGTGACTTCAAGTGTTTTGGCAATCAAATAACTGGTTGTGGTTTTTCCATTCGTGCCAGTCACGCCAATCACAATCAGCTCACGCGCTGGATAGCCATACCACCAAGCCGCTAAACGAGCGAGGGCATAGTGGTATGGTCGCAACCAAGTTTCTGGAATATGCGTTTTAAGCTGATGGAACAGGGACATAATTAGATCCCGTAAGTAACAAGCGAGACAATCCCAAACACAATCGCAATCGTGAGCGTACCCATCGCAAAAGGCACAGCCAACTCAAAATGCATGAAGCGAGCTAAAAGCAGAAAGGTTACGCCGATTACCTGTAACACCATTTTGATTTTGCCATAATCGTTAGCCGAGACAATTTTGCCATGCGCGCGACGATATACGGCCGTGAGCGCGATCAAGATTTCAATACACACAATAATGACAGCAAAAGCCGGGTTCACCTCACGCGCCACAAACAGTACCATGACCGAACCGATGAGGAGTTTGTCTGCCACTGGGTCAGCAATCGTTCCCCACAGCGTGATTTGCTGGCGGGTACGCGCGAGCGAGCCATCCACGGCATCCGTAAAAGCCGTAAATAGAAATAGGGGTAGCACGATCGACCAGCGTTCATACCATAAAAAGTAGAGCACAAATGGCGTCAAAAGTAAGCGCAGCACCGTCACATGATTAGGACGCACCCAAGTCGGAATCAGCCACAAAATCACTTTGACCATGAAAGGATCATGGATGGACAGCCGTATATTGTCATTCGTCATTAGCACCACCCCAATCTACCGCTCAAACGCCTTTTCGACTAGGCTAACCCCAAGGTCTATGATTACCAGTCTATTTACCCTACCAAGTCTCGCTCTCCACCTCGCACAGGTCGCTGGCTTGGCATACGCGAGTTATTGGCTCGCTCCTCGTTTCTTCCCCGAACACGCCGCCTTACCACGGTTCATCCTCGCACTCGCGACCTTGCTTGGATTGCAATCTTGCTTGCAAACTCTCGCTTATTATCTTCTGCCTTCGCTCGGCTTAACCACGGATGTCCTGACACAGCTCGTGGCCAGCGTGGCACTCTATAACCTAGCGCGACGCCTTCCCTACGAAGCCCCTAAAGGGGACTTCCGAAGCTCCTCCAGCCTCCAGCCTCCAGCCTCCAGCCTAATATTCCACGCTCTCG
>CAZDER010000017.1:0-9181 GCA_964504505.1 uncultured Gammaproteobacteria bacterium
GTGATCTCAGGTTCGGGATTTGCGAGCGCGAACACGATCGCGTCTTTGTGCATCTTGGCCAGCGTTGGCTCGGAGCCGGAGCCTGGTGGTGGAAGCTGCGCGACATTCCTACTTATCTTTGGTACACGCACTACACGAATCCCGCGTCGTTGCGTTTGGGTATGCTGGCGGTGAAACGGGCTTTTGCTGCTACCAAGGATAGCCTGCCACAATACGAAGGCGATCCTCGAAAAATAGTGACAGGTCATGGAATTGATACGCGATTTTGGGATGTGCCAGCGTTATCAGACGAAGTGCGCGAACCAGCCACGCATCTTTTAGCGGTGCATCGCCTCTCGCGTTCGAAGCGTTTGGAGCTTATTATTGAGGCGTTAGCTCTTTTACCTACAGAATACCAGCTGACGCACTATGGCCGTCCTCAAGATCCTGTGAACGATGCAGGATATTACGAGGAGCTCCAAGCGTTGGTCGAGAAGTTAGGTCTCAAGGAACGGGTGCATTTTATGGGTTCTGTCCCGATGCCTGCACTGCGTGAGATCTACCCAAAGTTTCGCGTGCTTGCCAACATGGCTCCGCGCACCATCGACAAGACCGTGCTCGAAGCTATGTATACTGGGCTCACACCTGTCGTAACGCGAACGCAAGCCGAAGCGATTGGTGAGATCACCTGTCCAAAGAGCGATGATCCTCGTGAGATTGCGGACTATATTTTACACCTCTCGCTTGTGTCTCGTGAACGTTTGTGTGGCATTGTGGATGAACGACATAGCTTGTCGGCTTTGATTAAAAAAATGTCGATGTATATCGAACTGGGTACATAACTATGTGTGGTATCAATGGATTTACCTATCGTGACGGCGAGCTGCTTCGTCAGATGCACCAACAAACCCGTCATCGCGGTCCTGATGATGATGGCTTTTTTGAAACGGAGACCATCTCGTTCGCGCACAATCGCTTATCGATCATTGATGTATCTTCTGGTGGCCATCAGCCGATGGTGAGCTCAGATTGTCGTTATACACTCGTGTTTAATGGGGAGATTTACAACTATCGCGAGTTGCGTCAGGAGCTAGAGGGAATGGGTGAACGTTTTGCGTCGGTCTCGGATACAGAGGTATTGCTGCGAGCATGGTCGGTGTGGGGCGAGGCGTGTCTGAATAAGCTGAATGGGATATTCGCCTTCGCAATCTGGGATCGCGACAAAGAATGTGTATCGCTCGTTCGTGATCCTGTGGGTGTGAAGCCACTCTACTATCGTAGCGAGCAAGGCAAGCTGTGGTTTTCTTCGGAACTCAAGGCGCTGGTTAAGGTTGGAAAAGGACGACCTAACATTGATCAAGTCTCGTTAGATATTTATTTGCGATTGCTATATGTCCCCGCTCCACGCACTATGTTGGAGGGGATCTACAAGCTTCCTGCTGGGCATCTTTTACGTTTCCAAAAAGGGGTTCACGAACTCGTATCTTGGACATGCATCGAGGAAGGCGAAAGGATATCTTCGTATCAAGAGGCACGAGCGTTGGTTAGGGATACGGTACAAGCGAGCGTGGCACGTCAGCTAGTTTCCGATCGACCGTTAGGGGTCTTTTTGTCAGGTGGTATCGACTCGTCGATTGTACTCGCCGCGATGCGTCAGGTCGTCTCTGGTTCAATCGAGACACTCACCGTGAGTTTCACCTCATCAGTCGATCAACAAAAATACAACGCGGATGCAGAACTTGCACGCAAAACCGCCCAACATTTTGGCACGAACCATCACGAGGTCGTGGTGACGCCTGAAGATGTGATGCGCGTGTTTGACGAGGTAATCTGGCACATGGACGAGCCGATCGCCAATCATATACAGCCGGCAACGTATCTTTTGGCACAAGCCGCAAAACCACACATCACGGTGGCGTTAGGTGGCGATGGGGGAGACGAGCTGTTTGGCGGATATGCACGCTATTGGTATCAGGCGATGATCGAGCGCGTTCGTGGTTTTGGAGGAGTGTTGCCAGCAGCGGGCTTGGTGCGAATGGGTATCGAAGGCAAGTGGGGACAGTTCGCAAAATGCGTCGCGCAACCTATGGGTACCGATCGTCACTTGGCTTTTCTTTTACAAAAAGAGCAGGCGATTATGCGAGTACGGCGCGGATATTCGAGCCAAGCATCTGATAAAGCTCTCCACGAAATCTTCGATCCATTGTTTGCACTGCCATGGCAAGATCGAGTCAATCAATCGATGGCGGCGGATGTGAGCACGTGGCTCGCGGATGAGTCACTCATGCGCAGCGACAAAATGACCATGGCACACGGTCTCGAAGAGCGCGTACCGCTGTTGGATCTGGAGTTAGTTAGATTAGCTATGAGGATTCCATCTAAGTGGAAGATAGGTTCGCGGGAGCAAGGTAAACGCATCTTGATTGACGCTTGGAAGGATGTGCTGCCTCCGCACGTTCTTGAGCAAGAGAAGCGAGCGTTTATGTCGCCTGCCGCCAAGTGGATGCGGGGAACGATGTATGAGTTTGTGAGGGAACGATTGCGAGCAGGAGGGAGGGGAGAGTTTGGTGCTTTGGTGGATTTTGGAGCCGCCGAGGAATTGCTCAAAGATCACGTTGATAAGACGCAGTATAATCTGCATTTAATTTGGGCGTTGGTGTGTTTAGAGGGATGGGGGAGAAAGATCAGCGTCTAAAGAGATATAGCCTTATTTATGAGTATAAACTGGAGTCAAGATTGGAAGGGTGCGGTTCGATCGTCTGCTTGGTGGTGGGGAATCCCATTGTTTGTCTTGGTGGTCACGCTCTTGCCTTATTGGCTTTGGAATATCGTTGGAGCCCATGCTGGATGGTCAGGCATCTATCGTATACCGGTGGCTCCTGATGCTATTTTTGACTCCTATGTTTACTTCCAGTATCTGGGTTTATTAAAAACGGGGGCGCATATGGACTCCTTCGGTTGGTTTTCTTGGGCTCTGTATGGACTCATCCGACTATTTCCACGTTTAAGCATTCCGGAGATTTGGATTGTAAGCCGCTGGATAACGACGGTCCTCCTTTTATGGATAGGGGCTTGGTCTATCCGCAGTCTTACGGGTGTTAGCCGTCACCTCGCTCGTTGGTCAATCATGGCATTTTGGTTGTCTTTTTTGCTGGTGATAGGTCTTCGTCCTGGGGTATTTTCTTGGTATCTGCCCTTTGGTTTTTTTGGGTTGGCGTGCTTGGGGTTTATGAACAAGGCATTACAGGAGGATCGATGGTTTGCAGCCGCTGGTTCTGGTTTTTTAGCTCTAGGCACTTTAAGCGTCTATCCATGGTTTTTGCTTTTTGGTGGAGCTTCCATGGTCTCGTTGATCGTCGTACGTTTTATTTCTGTCAATGTTCGTTATTTTTTTGTTAGTTTACTTGCAGCTATCCTGACGGTTAGTGCCTACGTATGTTTGCTTGCCTCAGGTATATATGCCTTTCATGCGCCAACCATCTTTTCTGTTTATGCGAGAAGCGGAATAAGTTTTTCGCACATGCTGTTCGTCTCTAACACCGTATTGGCGACGTTTTTATGGCTTCTTCTCCTGATGTGTGCCTGGCCGTCATCAAGAGGATCAGAACATGACTGTGCAAGAGGTTTCCTGGCTTCATCATGGATAGTAGTGCTTTGTCTCTGGCTTTCGAGTCCATTAGTAGGGGTATTTATTCAAAATGATCATTTCGTTATCCTTGCCGTCATGCTGTCGTGGATGAGCGTTTCCCCATTTTTGTCCTCACCGACCTCGGTTGAGTTTACACAACGTACTAGGCGCATTTCGTACTCGATCGCTTTGTTTGCAAGCCTATTTTTTGTTTATATTCTACAGAAAGCCTTACGCAACATCACGCAGTTTGAAACATATACCATCCATCTATCTATTTGGCTCACACTGGCTTGGGCGGGTTGGTCTTATTGGTTGACTACAGGTCGCATACGATCAGAGACCTTTGTTAAAAAATCTAAGTACAGCCTGCTGTTCGTGGCTACTTTGGCTGGGTCGCTTGGATTGGCGGTCGTGATTCGACGAGAGATGATCAAAATTCCCAACATCCGTTTACGATTGCCTGTGATTGAGTGGATACAGGCAAACGTTCCAGTCGAGCAGGCAGTATGCGTAGATCCATTTAACGCAAGCGTGTATGGAGCGCATGATGCTCGTCTTACACTTCCTAATCTGTCCAATCTGTTCTTCGTAGAAGAAGATGATGCGCAACATCGTCGCTTAAAAACGCTGGGATCAGCCTATGATACGGTCGCGGCAAAAGATGAATATCTATTTCAATCATTAATTAATGGAACGCGTCTGCAAGCCTGTGAGCAGTTCGCGACCACAGCCCGTTTCCTTCAAAAAATGGGTATTTCTCATGAGAGAGTGAACCAATTTATCGGCTGTGACGAACAACGCGCCAACCTCTACACGTACGAGGTGATGAGGTCTATTCGAGCTCGCGTGGTTGACGTGAAGGTATTCCGCTCCACCTGTCCATGGGTTATCATTCCTGATAGTGCGAAGCCGTTTTGGCATATCCCGGACTCCTATCGAGAGATTCGGGTGACGAATGAGACATCTATTTGGCACGCTAACTGATTTATTCCCAATTCACGTTATGTTCAAGTATGAATAGCTCCGCGCCCAATCAACTGGATATTTGCTGCCCTGCTTGCCGCGGGAAGCTGATCAAGCAGACAGACATGACGATCTGCGCCACTTGCGGAGTGACGTTTCCGTCTATCCAAGGCATTCCATGTCTGTTCTCTAAGGAGGAGAGGGAGGCGGTTCTTCGTGATTTAAAGAGTGATGGAGAAAACGCCTTCAAAAATTGGTTTAAACGTTATCCGCAATTTTATGTCTGGGTGGTTCATACCTGCACACCTATACTTTTTAACGGGTTAACAGTAAAAAAGTTTCTTACTCGCTTTCCAAGCGGGGCAGGTTTACGGATCCTGAATGTCGGTTCAGGGCCAACGCGGACACATGCGGACGTTATCAATCTGGATATCTATCCATTTCCCAATGTGGACGTCATCGCGACTGCTACTCGATTGCCTTTTGCCGATGCGACGTTTGATGTTGTAGTTACTGAAGAAGTAATCGAGCATGTCGCTGATCCATTCGGAATGGCACGTGAACTAATGCGGGTAGCCAAGCCTGGGGGATTAGTTTTCCTCGGTGGACCTTTCACGTATCCACTGCACGGATCGCCGCGTGACTACACGCGTTGGACGTATGATGGACTGTTGGCTACGTTGCCATCAGCGATTGAAGTTGAGCGCGGTATCATCGCAGGTCCTACTTCAGGAGTTCTCTCGATGCTCGCTATGTGGTTCGCGATCGTATGCTCTTTTGGGGTGCGGCCATTGCGAAAGACTTTCCATTATGTGTTCATGATTCTGCTAAGTCCTCTCAAACTTGCGGATCTATTGTTGATCCATTTCCCAGGTGCGCATGAGATCGCGCATGCCTTATATGTCATTGTTCGTAAACCTACTACACACGATCAAAACTAAAATGAATCGTCAGCAGATCATCTGGTGGATAGGCATCCCTTTTTTTGTTGCGCTGGTTGACGTTGCGCCCTTCCTATATATTCGCTGTTTTTTGCACCTACATTCGTACGGTGCATGCTGGCGTCTACCGGTGGTTGGTTCAGTGATCTTTGATGGACATGTCTATAGGCAATTTATGGGCATGGCCGCGTTGGGAATAGGGGACAGTTATCATGTAGGCGTGTTCGGTTTCATTATTCATGCTATCTACTCTTTCGTTCCTTATCTATATAACACGGAGCTTTGGCTGTTGCTTACGTGGGTGTTTGGTGTGTTGAACTGGTGGACAGCGGCTTGGATGCTTAAATCTTTCACGTCTCTATCTCGATCATGGCGACGCTTGGCAGCGACCATCCTCTGGGTGGCTATACTACTCACGCTTGGTTTTCGTCCGGGTATATTTTCGTGGTTCCTCCCGTTTGGTTTTGTGATGCTAGCCAGCTGCGCTGAAGCGTGTAAGTCCTTACAGAGAAGGCGTTGGTATGCGGCAAGCATTTGGTCATTGGTCGCACTGGCGTGTTCCATTGTATACCCATGGTTTTTTATATTTGCCACGTTGTGGATAGCTTCGGTATGGGTCTCGACTGTCAGCCAAAGACTAAAATGGAAGCACATAGTGATCGCTTGGAGCGTACTCACGAGCGTGCTTATCTTAGGGCTGGTGAAAATAACTACGCTATTTTCAGAACGAATGGTTATTTTTTTTGAAACGCTCTTACGTAATGGCGCCGCCTTCACGCATATCCCCGGGGTGACAAATCTTCTAGTTGCAGCCGTGGGATGGTGTGCGGTTATGATCATGGCTGCATACCATTCATCAGATCATCAAAAAACTCGACAGACGGATTGCTTGCTGGTGACAGGGTGGATTATCACGATTATGGGCTGGTGTTCAAGCATGGCCACTGGCCTATATATTCATAACGATCATTTCAGAATTTTTGTTTTCATATTTGCGTGGATTAGTTGTGCGGTGCTGATCGAGCGTCGCCTTGTGTATCCACAGGTATCTACGATTGGGTCGGATAGACCTTCTCGCATCTTAGTAATGGTTGTAGCTATCATCGCTTCCCTGATTTCTATAAGGTATGTTTTTAAGCCGTATGCGCTGGATCACGATCAGCTGAACGCCATTCATCTCACTGTTTGGGCTAGTTTGGCGATATCGGTTTGGGCAGCACTGTTAAATAAACGGGTCTCATTTTTTAGCGCAGGGATGTTCTTTGCGATTGCTTCTCTAGGCATCGGTCTTCCCCAATATCTAGCCACATTTTCGGTAGAAGCAAAATTAACAGCACAAGTGACCTCCGTCACGCCAGCGGTTATGTGGATTCGGTCAAACGTGCCGCTGACTGATCGGTTGTGTGTTTCTTCAGAGTACATAGACGTACTAGGGGCTTCTACGGGTTATGATCTATTTTTTTCCGAGTATAACGTCTTCGCAAGTGGTTCCGATGAAGACCTTTATGTGAAGTTAAAGACATATTCTTCCATAATCTCTGCATCTACGAGTACCATTGATTACGTAGAAGGTAAGCTAATCGGTTCAAGGGGAGCTATCTGCAATCAATTTCCTTGGCAACGGAAGGTTTTTGGTCGATGGGTCTCTCCGCAGCGTCTGGATAATATTCTTGGGTGTCAGAGAGATGTTCTAGCAGGTGAGCAGAAGTTTATTCATTCGTTATTAGCAGATATGAATGGTCAAGGGGGTGATGATATCAAAAAGCTCTGCCCTTGGATTATTTTGGGTAAGAGCACGGAGAATATTCCAGTTGTTTTATCTTCGTATGAGCGAAAGTACGACGACAAAACATTCACGATCTTTCGAGCGTCCCCTTAATCTTCAACTGACCAGCTATATGATTTCACTGTCCTCTTCGTCGCTAGAAAAATTTGATACATACGTTCAGTCATACGAGAGTCTTCACGCCTCTAGCGTCTCGATAAGCGGTGAACGCCCTGCCTATTTCCACGATTATAAAGTGCAATGTCTTAAGAGACATGGGGTCGGTTCGGGAAGCGTTGTACTAGATTATGGGTGCGGCATCGGCAATCTCACTGAACGTTTTTTTCAGCTCACGTCCTCTGTTGCCGCTTTTGATCCCTCTCTAAAAAGTGTCGAAGTCTGTCGTCAAAGGGCACCAAAAGGCACTTTTTACACCCGGTCATCTGACATACCGCTTGCGGCGTTTGATGCGACGATATTGAGCGGTGTTTTACACCATGTTCCACGAGAGCAAAGGCCATCGGTTATGAAAAACGTTTTTTCCGTCACAAAACCAGGCGGTCGGGTATTCATTTTTGAACATAATGTACTTAATCCCTATACGCGTCGGGTGATTCGTGACTGCCCATTTGATGATGACGCTGATCTGCTAAGGGCGGGTGAGGTTGCTCGTTTAGTGAAAGTAGGCGGATTTGACTGGGTCGTCTCAGAATACATTGTTTTCTTTCCACGTTTTTTAGGGTTTCTTCGTTCTTTTGAGTCTAAACTTTCATGGCTTCCTTTAGGAGCTCAAACACTCACCATAGGCATAAAATCTGATGAGGCGATGTAGGGCTTATGTCCCGGTTGGTGTACCTAGGCGTTAATTTTTTCAGCCACAGTGTAAGCTGGTCGATGTCTTGTCTCGTCAAAGGTACGCCATAGGTACTCGCCGATAAGACCAAGCATCATCATTTGAAAGCCTCCAAGAACAAGGACGATGATAGCGAGAGATGTCCAACCCTGAACAGATATTCCATATGCTAGACGCTGAATGAGGATAGCTAACGTATAGATAAAACCAGCGATAGAGGTGCAGATGCCAACGATGCTCATCAGGCGTACTGGAGCATAAGAAAAAGCAATAGCCGAATCGATGAAAAGCTTGAGTTTTTTAGAAAAAGTCCAGCGTGATTTTCCGTGTATTCGTTTGCGTCGAACATAGGGAATGACCTTTGGTGTGAATCCAGTCCAAAGAATCTGTGTCATGATATGAGAATTTTTCTCACGGGTTTTGGTGAGAATATCTGAAACACAGCGATCAAAGAGCGTGAAGTCAAATCCACCTTTAGGGATCTCCTGAAGAGCAAAATGACGCATGAACCACCAAAAGATGGAAGCAAATAATCTATCTATAAAGGCATCTCCTCGAGTCTCTCTATTGGCTAAGACAATCTTAAACCCATCGCGCCATGCCTTTACCATTTGTGGAATTAAAGCAGGAGGATCTTGAAGATCCGCCATGATAAAGGTTAGGCAATCTCCAGTAGCGTGATCAAGGCCAGCTAAAAGAGCGATATGGGCACCAAAATTTCTGGCCAAACGAATAATCTTGATGCGTGGATCACGAGCGGCAAAATCTTTTAAAATAGAGTAAGAAGTATCTTTTGATCCATCATCAATGCACACGATTTCGCCCTCAATGTCTTTCATGGCGGTGAGTGTCTGTTGGAGCTCTGGGATGGTGGTCGGAAGGTTGCTTTCATTAAAATAAACTGGAACGATAATCGAGAGCTTTGGCATAGGTTTTTTATAAGATAGTCACCTTTCATGGTACTTGTCCAGACCATGAGGGGTTTACCACAAAAGAGTCTTTTCTCATCCGCCAATGATCCCCAAATGGGGTAGGTCAGCTTTTGAAGG
>CAZDER010000018.1:0-9149 GCA_964504505.1 uncultured Gammaproteobacteria bacterium
CAACACGCATTTCTCTAGTAAGCGTTTGGTGGCAGGGGATAGGTCTGGGTGGATAGATGCGTTGGTCGGGACGGCTAAGGCGCGCTCGGCAAAGGCTTTTTTAACGGCAGGTAGCTCCACATGGAATTTCTCTAAAATCTCGGAAGCGAGCGAACCATCTTCTTGCAGTAGACCAACCAAAATATCACCAGGTTCAAGCAACGAGCGACCATTGCGGATCGAAAATAACAAGCTTTTTTGCAGGGCTTCTTTCAGATGTGTAGTAAAACGGGCGAGGAGTTCGGGGTGAAACATAGTTCGGCGGATTCGCTACAGCATGCTACGGAGACGTTGAATACGGGCGGTAATTGGTGGATGCGTCGAGAATAAACCGGCTAGTTTTGAACCGAGGCCACGAGTTCTTCCAGTTGGATCAGCGATCCACAAATGCGCGCTGGCTTGTGGAGCGTTTTGGACTGGGATAGCCGACGCGGAAATCTTTTCGAGGGCACGAGCTAAGCCTTCTGGATAGCGCGTGAGCAAAGCCGCCGAAGCGTCGGCTAGATATTCACGTTCACGGCTAATAGCGAACTTGATGAGCTGGCCAATAAGCGGTGCAAGCACGACGAAAACGAGCCCAATAATCAAGAAGATTCCGCCGTTTCCCTCTCGATCGGAGCGACGCCGAAAACCGCCGTGAACAAACCAATCACCGAGCAGACTCAATGTGCCAACCAAGACCGCGACCAAAATCATGTAGCGCGTGTCAAGGTTTTTGACGTGTGAGAGCTCGTGGGCGATCACACCTTCCAACTCCTCGTTTTCGAGCTGTTGGACAAGACCTGTGGTGAGCGCGATCGAGGCATGGGCTGGATCACGACCTGTCGCGAAGGCATTGGGTGACGGATCGTCAATTAGGTAAATATGTGGAAGTGGGAGCCCGGAAGCAATACAAAGATTCTCGACTAAATTCCAGACATACTCGTTTTGCTCGCGAGCGGTGATTGCTTTGGCATGGGATGTGAGCAAGATCAGTTTATCCCCTAAAAACCATGAGAATGTGACCGAAACGCCAGAAACGACGAGCGCGAACACCAAGCCACTACCGCGGTCACCATTGGCTAGACCAAGCAAATACCCCGCTCCAGCGAGGAGACCAACAAATAAGGACAGGAGTATCCATGTGCGGTGGCGATTAGCGTCAATTTGTTGGTACATAGGAATGAAGACGCGGAAGCCCCCTGCTCCGAAGCCCCCTGCCCCCTAGAGGGGGTTCTGTCGGAAGTCCCCTCTGAAGTCCCCTTTAGGGGATTTAGGGGCTCCGAGATTTAGGGGCTCCGTGAGGGAGGCTGGAGAAGTTAAAATTGGACGGTGGGGGCTTGTCGTTCTACCTCGTTTTCTAAACCGAAAAAAGCTTGAGCAGTAAAGCCGAGCGAGTTGGCGATGATATTGGTTGGGAAGCCTTGCAATTTAGTATTGAAGTCGCGGACGTTACCATTATAGAAGCGACGCGACGCTTGGATTTTATTTTCAGTATCGGAAAGTTCATCCTGCAATTTAAGAAAGTTCTCGTTCGCCTTGAGTTCTGGATAGTCCTCTGTCACCGCAAACAAAGATTTGAGCGTACCCGACAATATGTTTTCCGCGTCAGCTTTCGCTTGCGGCGTTTGCGCGCCCATGGCAGCGGTACGAGCGGCGGTGACTTTCTCAAAGACAACGGACTCATGGGTGGCGTAGCCCTTGACCGTGCTGATTAAATTAGGAATGAGGTCGTAGCGGCGTTTGAGCTGGACGTCTATATCCGACCATGCTTCGGCAGTTTGGTTTTTTAAGCGGATCAGACCGTTATAGGTGGCAACCAGCCACAACACGATCACCACCGCTGCGGCAAGCAACACTAAAGAAATATTCATACAACGTTAGCTTATAGAAAAAAGTGGGGAAAGTCAAAGAGTGCTCGAGCATTTTACGACGCAAGAGAGAAAATCCCTTGCTTGCCCCCAACAAGTTCCGCATACTTCCTGCATTATGCTTTCGTCTATCTTCAAGTCATACGATATCCGTGGGCTTGCACCCAAAGAAATTAAGCCAGCCGATGCTCATCAGCTGGGTGTAACTTTAGCCGCACTTTATCGACCTAAACAAGTACTGGTCGGTCAAGATATGCGCACGACCTCCGCCGAGCTTGAGGCGGCACTGGTCGAGGGGTTTATCTCGCAGGGAGTAGACGTAGTGCGAGTCGGGTTGTGTTCGACACCCATGTTTTACTTCGCAGTGGGGGAGGGAGCAGGGAGTTATGAGCTGGGGGTGATGGTTACCGCCTCCCACAACCCAGCTCAATACAATGGCTTCAAACTGGTGAAGGGCGACGTTCAACCGATTGGACAGGGATCGGGGATGGAGGAGATTCGCGATGCCGCCTGTACCAACGCTTCGGAAGCCCCCCGACCCCCTAAAGGGGGAGTTTCGGAGGACAAATTCTGGCAGAACCCCTTTCAAGGGGCAGGGGGCTCCGTCGGGGGGAGAGGGAAGGTCGAAGATGACGACGAAGTGCGGGCGCGCTATTTAGACCGCGTTTTCCACTTGGCTGCACTGCCACGCGATTTGCCAAGTTGGTCGGTCGCTATCGATGCAGGCAACGGCATGAACGGATTTATTCTGCCAGAGTTTGTCAAACGCTTGCCCACACTCAAGATCGAGCCTTTATACTGGGAATTGGACGGATCATTTCCTAACCACGAAGCCAATCCACTCAAGACAGAGACGCTAACCGAACTCCGCAAAACTGTCATAAACACAGGCTGTGCGCTTGGCTTCGCGTTCGACGGCGACGGTGATCGGGTGGGTTTTGTTGATGAAGAGGGAACGCCTATTCCCGGCGATCTGCTGACGGCACTCTTGGCACGCGAGCTATTGCAGGAATGTGGAACAGGTCGGATCCTCTACGATTTACGCTCTTCGTGGAGCGTGCCCGAGGTTATTCGCGAAAACGGCGGCGAGCCGGCTATGTGCCGGGTTGGTCACGCCCACATCAAAAAACAAATGCAAGCTGAACAAGCCATGTTTGCTGGCGAATTGTCCATGCATTTTTACTTTGCCGAGTTTTGGTATGCCGAATCAAGTGATTACGCAGTCTTATTACTTCTCAAACTAATGGCACGCGAGGGCAAGCCCTTGTCGCAGTTGTGGCGACCGCTCCAAAGATACGCCCATTCTGGCGAACTCAATTTTCAGGTTCGAGACACGCCAGCAACTTTAACCAAGCTAGACGAAATTTATGCAGCCAAAGCCAGCGCACGCTCGACTCTCGACGGTTTGCGTTTCGAGTTTCGCGACACCAATCTGCCGAAGCAAGATTGGTGGTTTAACGTACGCGCTTCCAATACCGAACCAGTTTTGCGTTTGAATCTAGAGGCGCGCACTCAAAGTCAAATGGAAGCGCGCAAACTTGAATTAACGGATATTTTGAGGGCGTGACTAAAAGCCCAACCGCGTGCTAATCTCGTTTTATCTTTGTCATGTCTACCCTGCTTATCTTTCTCGTCCTGCTGTCGGTTTTGGTGATCTTCCACGAAGCAGGTCACTACTTGATGGCTAAATTTTTTGGCGTTAAAGCCGAGGAGTTTGGTCTAGGTTTTCCACCGCGTGCGCTTGGTTTTGTACGTGAGAAACTGGGCTGGAAAAGAGTATCAAGAGCTGATACCACGAATCTCACTAACACGATCTGGTCATTAAATTGGTTACCATTAGGCGGGTTTGTGCGCTTGAAAGGTGAACAAGATACGCAAAGTGGCGAGCTTGACTCCTTTGCCAGCCAACCAGCCTACGCCAGAGCTTGGATTCTGGTGGCAGGTGTACTGATGAACTGGGTGTTTGCTATCCTCGTATTCACTGTCGGGTTTAGTTTCGGTGTACCCTTAGCTGTAGATGGCTTGCCGAATGGAGCACAGATTCGTGACCAACACGTAGAAATCACACAAATCATGCCAGGCTCGCCCGCTGATAAGGCAGAGTTGCGTCCAGGTGATCGGATTTTGAAAATTGCGAGTGAGCCAGTTAGACAAGCCGAGCAGGTGAAAAAAGACCTGACGGACAAAAGCCAAGGTCAGAGTTCAATCACGTTTGAAATAGAGCGATCGGGCAAAAAAACTCTAGTCACACTCGAGCCAGCTTACCTAGAAATGCTTAAACGCAGAGGTGTCGGTATTGGGCTTGACGACATAGGCACGGTGCGGTTTCCGCTTGAACGAGCTGTGCCGCAAGCAATCTTTTTCACTTACACGTTTACCAAGCTAGTCGTATTAGGTTTTTGGCATATCCTGCGTGATTTGGTTGTCGGGCAGCACACGGACGTACAGCTCTCTGGTCCAGTCGGCATTGCGGTGATGACTGGTCAGATTGCTAGGCAAGGTATTTGGGCACTGGCGCAGTTTGCAGCCTTGCTTTCGATCAATCTAGCCGTGGTCAATCTCCTACCTATCCCTGCTTTAGACGGCGGTCGGCTTGTGTTTGTTGGTCTAGAAATGCTGCGCCGTAAACGCCACAGTTGGGCATGGGAAGCACGCGCACATCAGCTGGGATTCGTTCTGTTATTTGGTCTAATCGTACTCGTGACTGTTAAGGATATCAGTGTCTATGGCGCGCCGCTTTGGCAAGTGATAAAAATTAAGCTTGGCATATAAACTTGTCTTATGAATCTCTCCGAACATCTCCACGTTCTCCGTTTGCAAGTGCAGCAGGATATAGTGCTGGCTACAAAACTAGACGAGCTTGACGAGCTTGAAATCCGCTTTTTGGGACGCAAAGGCGAGTTGACGCAAGCTTTGCGCGGGCTGGCGGAGCTGGAAGGTGAGGAACGGCGCATCGTTGGTGCCGCCGCTAATGAGATAAAACAAGCCCTCGAGACACAATTAAAAGAAGCACGCGTCAAGTTCGGTGAAGCTTCCATGGAACAAAAGTTACTCGACGAACGACTTGATGTGACCGAACCAGGTCGATCATCAAACCAAGGACATCTCCACTTAGTCACGCAAGCCATTGATGAAATCACCGATATTTTCTCACGCGCAGGTTTTGTCCGTACGCGCTATCCAGAAGTCGAGTGGGATTGGTACGCGTTTGAAGCCTTGAATATGCAAAAGGATCATCCTGCCCGTGACGAGTGGGAAACGTTTTTCATGGATGCACCCGCTTCGAAACGCTGGGGAAAGATGATCTTGACGCCACACGCCACCAATGGCACGGCGCGCTGTCTTGCCGACAAGCAGTTCCCTATTCGGGCGATCAACATCGCCAAGACCTACCGTCGTCAATTTGACGTGACGCACGCGCCAATGTTTCACCAGTTCGATGGTGTTTACGTCGACAATGGTGTCTCGATCGCAAATCTCAAAGGTATTTTAGAATATTTCGTACACAGCTTCTTCGGCGCAGACAGGAGCGTACGTATCCGTCCCTTCCATTTTCGGTTTACAGAACCATCGTTTGAGATTGATATTTCGTGCGGTGTATGCGGCGGTAGCGGCATGGTCGAGACGCAAACAGGGCAACAAAAGTGCCGGGTTTGCAAGTGTGGGTGGGTCGAACTGGGCGGGGCTGGCATGTTGCACCCCAATGTATTAAAGGCAGCAGACATCGATCCGACCGTGTATTCAGGCGTGGCCTTTGGATGGGGCGTCGAACGAAACTACATGATGAAAGAGGGGACACGCCTCGACGACGTTCGCGATCTCTACAAAAATGATCTTCGTTTTTTGCAACAGTTCTAGTGTATGAATATTCTTGCTTCTTATCAGTGGCTCAAGGAATACGTAGAGCTCAAAGAAACGCCCGAAGAGTTTGCGGCGAAGGTGTCTTTGTCAGGTCCAGGCGTGGAGCGTCTCTACCCGCAGGCACCCTTGTACGAGGGGATGTTTGTCGGTTACGTGCGTAGTGTTGAGACACACCCGAACGCCGACAAGCTGCATCTCGCTAAGGTTGATCTTGGCACGCGCGAGATCGTCATTGTCTGTGGCGGGTCCAACCTCCAAGCCAATCAATGGGTCGTGGTCGCATTGCCCGGAGCTAAAGTGCGTTGGCATGGCGAAGGCGAGCTCATCGAACTCAAACCGACAGAAATCCGTGGCGTTTCCAGCGAAGGAATGCTTTGCGCTGCTAACGAAGTCGGCTTATTTGATGCTTTCCCACACACGGAGAAAGAGATTCTTGATCTAGGTTTAGCCTTCTCGAAAGACGCTAAAACATTCAAGGCGGGTCAATCTTTGTCCGCGTTTCTCGAAGTAGAGCACGACGTGATTGCCGACATCGAAGTCACTACCAATCGACCGGACGCCATGAGCATTGTTGGTCTGGCACGTGAGGCTGCCACGATTTTGCAACATCCGTTCACTTGGAAAGCCTCGAAAATAAAAGCGGGGAATGAAAAGCTTGCCGTACACGTTGCCGAGAAAAAGCTGTGTCCGCGTTTCATGGCAATCCGTATAGATGGAGTCACAGTCGGTCCCTCACCGTGGTGGATGAAGCGTCGTCTGCTCTCCGCCGGACAACGACCAATCAATAATCTGGTAGATATTACTAACTACATTCTGCTCGAACTTGGTCGACCGATGCACGTGTTTGATGCGGATAAACTTCAGGGGGGATTGAACATACGTTGTGCAAAAGTCGGCGAGACGCTCAAAGCCCTCGATGGAAAAACCTACGAGCTAGCTCTGCATCACCTTGTCGTAGCCGATGATATCGCCCCCCAATCCATCGCTGGCATCATGGGTGGAGAGGAAAGTGGCGTAACCCTCGACACCACCTCTATCATATTTGAATGTGCCGTGTGGGATCCTATCTACCTTCGTCGTGCTGCCCGCGAGCTCAATCTTACCTCTGGCTCGCAATCCCTCTTTGAGAAAGGTTTGTCAACCGAGTCATGTCCAATCGGCATGGCACGCGCCGTCGAACTTTGCCTCGAACTCGCCCAAGGCACGGTTGCTTCCGCGCTTGCAGACGTTCAAGCTCATGCGTACAAACTACAAAGTTACACGACGACACTAACAGAAGTGCGCACACTCATGGGTGTCGAAATTAGTTTGAGCGAAGCCAAAGACACTCTGACGCGTTTAGGTTTTACTGTCCGCACGGTCGGAAAAAAAATCCACGCCACGGTGCCTTGGTGGCGTGATCATGATATCGAGTCAGGTCGTGATTTGATCGAAGAAGTTGCGCGTGTCTATGGCTACGCCCGTATTCCCGCGACGTATCCCCCAGCAGGCGTTCCAAAAACTATCGAGCGCGGCTTAACGCTCGAACGGCAAGTACGCGAGTTTGCCGCTGCGGCTGGCTATACCGAGGCGTTTAACTACTCGTTCATCTCACACGAATTGGCGGAGAAAGCGGGGTTTGATCCAACTCGAATGTTGCGCGTTCAAAATCAGCTCTCCAGCCAGTTTGAGTTCATGCGCACCTCGCTCATGCCATCCATGTTGCAAACAGTCGCCGAGAATCAAGAACGCTTTCGTGAACAACGCCTCTTTGAACTTGCCAACGTCTATTATCTGCGTGACGGCACAACCGACGATCTGCCGATTGAAGCGCCGGAGTGTGTAACAGCGATCCTAAACGCAGACGGTGCTTTCGCCGAAGCTAAAGGTTTCATTGAAGGAGTCTGTGAGTTGTTTGGCATTCGAGAATTCGCATGGAAACCTCTAACGCAAGACACGTTCTGGCATCCAGGACGAACGGGGCAACTCTTTGCAAACGGGTCTTTGCTCGCCACGGTAGGGGAGATTCATCCTCAAGTTACCACGCGCTTTAAGCTCGAGGGGCGAGTCACGGCGACACATCTGATGTTGACGGAGGTGTTTGCGCTCGCGAGGTCAACTAAAACTTACGCGTCTCTCCCAGTATTTCCAGAAGCTAAACGCGATATTGCTTTTTTGGTTGAGCGCGATGTTACGGTCGAATCCGTCGAGCAGGCCGTTCGTCACGCCTCACCACTCGTACGTAAAATTGAGTGGTTTGACACTTATCGCGGGCAAGGCGTGCCAGACGCTAAAAAATCGTTAGCTTTCCATCTAATTTTTGGATTGCCAGACCAAACGCTTGAAACTAGTGAGGTGGAGGTGGCGATGCAAGCCATCGAAACCAAGCTCACTCACGCTCTAGCTGCCGAATGGCGTAAATAGTGCTATCATTTTGACATATGTACTTTTCCTCCCAAGACGCTCTCTACTTAGCCGGCACGGTCAGTCTCGTGGTCGTAAGCGGTTTTTTGTCATGGGCACTTTACGAGCTGGCCAGAATGCTGCGTCAGGCTAACGACGTCCTCGAAGATACACGCGATAAAATCGACCGCATCGAAGCTTTCGTTAGCGAAGTCAGCGAACGAGTAGGTTCAGCCTCTCAATACTTAGGCGTACTCGCTACGGCTGGCAAAGAAATCTTTGGCTGGATGCGCGAGCGCAAAGATAGCCGTGACGACTTTGGACTTGACGGGGAAGTCTCCGAGCTTGCCAAAGGCAGACGCAGACGCTAAACACAATCACCTTATGCTTCCCAAAAAATCCCCTAAACATATTTCACGAGAGTTCTCTTTCATCGTATTTTACCAGCCCATTAAGGCTGGAGGCTATCAAGTCATGGTGCCTTCGCTCACCGGGCTCGTAACCTACGGACGTACTTTTGAAGAAGCCCGCGAGATGGCTCGAGATGCCATTTTATGTCATCTCGAGGGTTTGAAAACTTCCAAAGCTGTTATTCCATCGGAAACTTCTATGCTTCAAGAACGCGTCATGCTAGTAGCTTGAAGCTGCCTATGTCAAAGCAGCCTGTACTTAAAGCGAAAGACTTAATATGAACTCTTCAAAAGGCTGGGTTTTTTATTCACCACCAAAAAAGCAGTAACGTTCAGCTTCGACACGTAAGCAAGCCGCACTTACGTATTACCGTTCCGTTTCATGGACGTTTCGATCTTCCGTACGAGGTGAGTTTCTATCCTTAAACAAGCCGAGCTTTCTAAAGAGGAACTGCAGTCGCTGCTTTAAATCAAAAATCCATTTTCTTTCGCAGGCCTTGTGCCGTCAGCGAAACGTGTTTATGTCTCAACCCTCGCTTTCCATTCCCAAAAGTCCGTTTGTGCATTTGCATGTTCACTCGATGTTCTCGTTGTATGACGCCATGGG
>CAZDER010000019.1:0-9042 GCA_964504505.1 uncultured Gammaproteobacteria bacterium
TTTTTGGCAGGTGCCGTAGGTGCGCTAGGGACAGTGTCAACAGGCAGGGTTTTTACATCGAGATCGACCTTGTTGCCGTTGACATCCGTGGCTTGAACGGCATCTGGTTCTATTTCGACTGGTGGTGCTTGAGTAGTGGGTGTTTCAGGCGTAGCAGTGTTAGCGGTGGCTGGCGTGCGTGCCCCAAGCGTAGCTTTCACTAGACGACCCGCGCCGAAATCGAGAGTGCCAAAAAACAGCGCGGCTACCACGCTGCCGACGATGATGACAACACCATAGCGAAGAGTGACTTCACGGCTCGGCCAACTGACTTTTTCAAGCTCCTCTTTAGAAGTACGAAAGTACTCGATGATATGGTTGGACATAAATAAAAAGGTTTTTAAAAGACCCGCTAGTGGGTCAATGCAGCTACATTAGCAAACTTTTGGGAAAGAGGCAAACAGGAGACTTGTCTCACGCAAGATGATCCTACTTACACAGAATAGCTTACAATCTCGGGCGTGGTTAAATTAGAGATTCTGTTATGGCTTCTAATAGAACGGTTTTGATTTGCGCTGCCAATTTTTTATCAGGAACCATGCTAAAAATAACCTTACTGCCAGTTTTATCGGGCTGCACTCGATGATGGATGTCCGTGATTGCTGTAATTATGGCTGAAACTGTAGCAGGCTCCATTATCAGACCTCTTTTTACAGCTAACGCAAGCATATTTTTCTCAAGCCTCTCGCCACTTACTATTTTTAGTTGATGCGCTTCAAGTATCTTTGCCCACTCTTGTTTTGCCTCCGTTAAACGGTCACCCACATCGCTACGCGCTTCCAGTCCCTTAACGGCCTTAGCTATATCTTCTGCATCGTGTTTGGATAGATCCGTACCTTGTTGGAGGATTTCTACCGCCTGGATCACGCCTATATTGTATAGCATTTGTTCTACGCGGAGCATGGCTTTCGTGTCACCGTTCCCATCTGTACGAAGAGAGGATGATTGATCGAGAAAGTTTACGGCTATGATAAAATCGATATCACCAACATCAACGGCTCCGCGAGATCGAATTTTCCCTGTTTTAACATCCTTTTGAAAGCCTAATTCGTGAAAACGTATCCCCTTAGCAATACGCTCATCAATGCCAAAACTGGAACTCACATCCGCTCCCTTATTACCATGTTCATGATATCCGATGCTGTCGATCTTTAGATCTTGAAAATAAGCACGTAGGGACACGGGGTCAGGATGTTCCGCTAATATTTTCTGCCAATCTGCCCAACCCACGGCTTTGGTCTCGCGTTTTCCTTTTTTGTCCTTCCCGTTAAAGCCAAGCGTGTTTCGTTTCTCTAGATCGTGAAGAAAAGCGTAGCGTAAAACGGCCTCTCGATCAGAGGTGACTGCGCGTTTGATTTGTGCCGCCATTGTTAGAGTTGTTCCCTCGAGAGCGTTCTTCGAGGTAGTTTCATCACCGCAGATGGCTTCGATACGTTGTACGGTAAGATCAAGATGGGTATCCATGAATAGACCTTCATTGTGATATTCGCCCCACTGAGGAACATTAAAACTTTCTCGTATCTGATCTCGTAAACTAACGTGTTGCTCGCCAGGGAATAGCTCATCGATGTATTTTTCTAGACGTTTAACTCGTTCTTGGCGAGTCACTCCTTCATGTTCGGCACGCGCTTGACATTCGTCTTCTGACAACGCAATACTTGGTTGTTCTGCGGTAACCGTAGTTTCTTCTGCGATCATATTTTAGATAGAAAAACTGAATAATGTTTCATGATTTTCGGAGAGATGTGATGAACCAATCGTTCGATTTTATATAGGGTAGCATAGTTAGCGATACAAGTTATAGACCCCGCCGTTTCCTGCGCACCGTCTCAATCACCCACGTCAGCCAATAACGCGGTGAAGTGACTAGGTCTTGGGCGTGGAGATAGGCTTCCTCGAAGCCGCCGAAACCACGTTTGAAAACGGATAAACCATACCAAGGATGGTTTATCGCCGTTTCGGGCACGACGCCCCAAAAGTTGTAGAGCTGATAACCTCGACGCTTGACCTCTTGGATGATGCGCCATTGCAAAAGATGAGCGGCAGGTATCTTGGAAAAGTGGCTTTGATCAGAGGCTCCGTGGTGATAAAAAGCACTGCCATGAGCGAGTACGACGATGGCAGCGGACACGATTTTGTCTTGAATACGACCAATGGCAATCAACAGCTTGCCATCTTGAGCAAAAGCCTCGCACTCTGTGTTTAGGTAGGCGCATGAAAAAGGAGTGAATTGTTGGCGTGCGACGGTCGTCTGATACACTTTCCAAAAATCATCTAGACCTTTCGTGTCTGTATGAAACTCGACCATCATGCCCGCCTCTTCGGCTTTGCGGAGGCTTTGGCGGGTGGTTTTGCGAGCGTTTTTTAGCAGGTCTTCTTCACTAGCAGTCAGATCGAGCATCCACGCCAGTTCTGGATGTTGATGGATTGGTGCTGGTCGAAATCCATGTTCGTGTAGGAGTATTTGACGAGTCTCGTCGTTCGCTAAGAGCGAACAAACACGCACACAGACGGCGTGATGTAATTTTGCAAGCTTCTGCCATTCTTCAATCAATAGTTTCCAGACAGTTTTTTCGTCACTCGATTCCCGATTCTCCATTCCCGATTCTCTGTATATCTGTCCATGTGGCACGAGCAGGAATGATCCGCGTCGTGCTTTCATGTAGATGGTGAGGGCTGTTCCGACGAGCGTCGTGTCCTCGAAGATACCGAGCGGGATCACCTTGTGGCCTAGTTTTTCGTTGGTAGTTTTCCACTCCCACGACTGCAAAAAGGTGTGTGGAGCTTGTACATCCAGAAACGCGGTCCATTGATCGCGATCGGTGCAGAGGCGGATGGAGAGAGGCATGGAAATCAGATCGTGTTTATCAGCTCGACTATTCTTTGGACATCTTCTTCGTTTATGTGGATGTGGGTGGGGAGATTCAGCGTGTCTTCCGCGAGTGTCACGGCTTGAGGCGTTGCGGCTCGATCGTATCCGACTGCGTTTTCGTCAACCCCTTCTGGCGCGAGAGGAGACGTGTACCAATCACCAAGTTGGATGCGTGCTTTTTTGGCTGCTACGAATAGCTTGTCGCGATGTGACGTTCGAATAGGATAGTGCAAAAAAGTTGGATCAGCATCTTGCGACCATATTGGGAGGACAACGCGTGTCGGATCGAGATGTGTCGCGTAGATATTTGCGATGTGGCGACGATGCGCGTCAAAACGTTCACGTTTTTTCCATTGATGGAGCGCGAGGATGGCGAGAGCGTTTGGCATGCGTCGTCCTATCCACGTTGGTCGTTCGCCGCGTCGCTCTTGTGGTTCTACGGCTTTGGAGATGAGGCGTAAACGCTTCGCAATTTCGAGCAAAATCTTACCGAGTGAGGCGATGTCGTACGTTTTTAATGCCAGTGCCAGTACGAGTGGATGGGCAAGTTGTTGAGCGATCCAGCTTAAACTAACCAGAGGGGCTTGTGCCTGGAGCCGGCGCAGCCGATCATGCGCGTCTGATCGTCTTGTGATGGCTACTCCGCCAAAAACTGATGAGAGTGCCTTGTCACGTCCAAAACTCAAGATAGCAGCATCACCAAACGTACCCAGCAGTTGTCCTTGCCAACGACTACTAAAACTATGGGCGCAATCCTCGATGACAAGGAGATTGTGTTGTCGAGCAAGCTGCATAATAGCGTCCATGTTCGCAGGCAGACCGAAAGTATGTTGTACGAGGATGGCTTTGGTGTTTGGCGTGATCAATCTTTCTATGGAAACAAGGTCAAGCGTGAAAGTGCTTATATCTACATCGGCGTAGACTGGAGTACAGTTTGCGAAGCGGATACTGTTGGGGACGGCAACGCAAGTAAAGGCTTGGAGGATGATCTCGCTCCGAGCGGGAAGGTCGAGAGCTTGAATGACAGCCGTGAGAGCCGAGCGTCCACTTTCAAAGGTTGTCGCTTGTGCACGAAAAAAGCTTCCGACCGCTTGCTCAAGATCGGTGATGGATGGACCTTGTTGCCACTTCCATGGTTGCACGAGAAAAGACGCGGCAAGCCACACATCGTCGCGTTCGGCGTTGGGGGAGAGGGAAGTGACGAGGCGTTTCATACGGCGGGGACGACAGGGGAACGGGCGACATGAATGTCGCCCCTACAGCGAATGTCGGACGATCCGTCTAGGACAAAGGGATGCTGCAAAATTGGCGCGTGGAATAGCTTGTTATTCCACTGGATGGGGATGTCACAACCCACTGAAAGGGTGAGTCTGTCACTACCGACGAAGCCGAAGCGTCCGGATTTATGGGTGCGCCCAGCGCGAGCCATCTGTTCGACCGAGGGATCTACGGGGATCCATCGACCGTCCTCGACTTGAAACTCCGCCCAAGCGTGCATAGCGTTTTTATTGCCATCGAGCCAAAAACCGCTGACAAGGTGAGCAGGAATATTATCAGCGAGACAAAGTGAAACGAAGAGCGTATTAAATCCGCCGCAGTCGACCCGCGACCGAGTGAGAGCCTCGAGGTCGCTGTAAAGCCCATCGACTGGATCTCCATACATGAGATGTTGCACGAGATGAGCATTGATGCGTGCCGCTGTCTTACTGGCGGATAGACCTTGTCCGAGACGTTCGGCGAGTTGCTTGATATGCGGATCGTCGGGATGGAGTAAGCGATTGTTTGTTTGCGTTGCGTCTCGTCCTCCTCTTAGAGTAAGAGGAGGTGCCGCAGGCGGAGGAGTTACTCCCCTCGGTTTTGTCGTTACAAGACAACGAAACACAGGCATCTCTATCGTTTCCGCACGCGGTTCAAGGCTCGCGATGAGTATGTGGTTGCCGAAGATTTCATCTCTAACTGCTGTCGTGTGAGGCAAATGGAGCGTCAAGTCTTGGATAGTTTGTGCGTGTGTATTCGGTGGCAAAGGGATGGCTAGCGTGATTGGCGTTGCGCGTTTGGCTGAAATAGACACAGAGTAGGTCAACTCGTATGTTTGTGCTTGAGTATGTGCAAACACGCCCAGTGTTTCTCGAACACGGTGGCTAGACCACGCCAGTGTTTGTTGCCATGACATGAAGCAGAGCATAGCGAGTTTGATACATGGGGGCAACGTGAGGAGGATTGACGTATGAGGCGAGTGACGAAGCGTTGCATTGGGGTAACCCTATACGGGGTGTGGTTCAAGCTGTATTTCGAATCAGTCCGTAACGTAAATAAAAATCCTAGCTATTTCCAGAAAGAAACGCCTTTTTCTTTCCGCTCAAGCAACGTGTTGCGAACATAAAACATCGTGTATGCCAGCATAAACCCAAAGGCGATCAAAGCAACAATGAATCCAAATTGTTCGTCGTACACGCTTATAAGTGGATTAGCATTAAGACGCGGCAGTAAATGAATTGCCAAAAAGTAGGTTCCGAGCGTGACAACCCGTGCCTGTAGCCACCTCTCTTTGCTCACAAAAATGATGATCAAAGCCGAGGCAAGTACGGCAAGATGATTGGCAGAACCTTGGACAAAGTTCAAATACACGAAGACCCAATTCCATAGCGTGTAACCTATGATCCATGCCGCCGTCATACTTCCCCAGACCAAGTCTTTATACTTTTCTTCAGTCTTAATACGTATGGTGTCAATGCCATTTAAGGTCGCAATCAAAAGCAGCCCGGCGATCGCGTTAAGCACATTCGGGATATGTCCAGTGCCTGCGTCTTTCACGACCGCCTCAAGGATATTGACGACGAGAAATATGTATACGAACCACGGAACTAACTTTTGGATTTTCCAGTTCGTGACTCTAAATAAAGTTAGAAGGATGATCCCAGCCATGATTGATAGCGACTTTACGTAGAGGAACCAGTCTTCCACTCCGATCAACAAGACCCAACACGGAAAGAAAATAATGGAGGCGATGGAAAACAAAACCAGTGCAAATTTAGCATAGCGATGAAACAGTTCTTGTAAAAACGCCAACAAAACAAACAAGACCAGCACGTAAAATAACGCCAGGCTCCAACCACCGCCGCTCAACATCAGGTTAAAATCTCCCATATTTGTTGTCTAAACATGTGCTATTAGCCATAACTGTAGCTCGAAATACGCTCTGTTGCTAGGCGCTTCGTTGGGCTGGCTGTTTTTTAGCGTGCAGTTATACACAGCAAATAATCGCTCACTGATCGTCTTTGCATCAAATTGCCGAGACGTCTTTTGAGCCGCTTGTGCGAATCGTAATCTATTTGCCTGTGAAAGATGCAAAAGATGTTCGATGGCTTGCTTGCCCTCGGCTTGCGAGTGGACTAAATAACCATTCTTTCCATTTTGAATGATTTCCGGTGCGATGCCAACTGGATACGTGACGGGGATTAGTCCCTGCGACATGCTGTTCTATTTCCGCTACGTCTCTTAAAGGGCGACGTGTGCGGAGGTTCAATTCGCGAATAGTGCCAGCACGCTTCAGCATCATCCAAATATCGCGCAGTGACGGTTCCAAGTCTTTTGCCAACGGGACAGCTTTCAGGAAGCCCCAAGAGGTAGAACCAAAATGACTGACGACGGGAATGGAAAAAGGTAGGTAGGCAAGGGGAGTGTACGTCGTTCCTTGGATAGTACATGAAACTGTTTTAAATCATGGTTCAAAGCGATGGGACTCTGGAACGCTCGCTTGATCGGAATGTTGGGAAGTTTTCTTTCCAGCACCTCTTTGAGAAGTAAGTGGTATCAATATCTTGACGGAACGCATCCACACATGTTGTAGTTCACTTTATGAAGTGCGCGTTGCAACAATTTCGTCGTCGAGGAGTCTTTCATTGTATGAGGATTCCAGTGTTTTGCGTTGCGTACTAGCCAGCTTCGCGCGAACGAAACACAAAGCCCTGGGATTCTCTCAGGGCTTTGTGTTTGTACAGGAGGACGGATGAAGATCATCTACAACGGTTTGAACAATTTGACTGGCTGGTTGCGTTGGAAAGAGCTCGAGACCGCATTGGCGGAAGAGGTTGGCTTCGACGACATCGGATCTCGGAATGATGCGGCGAGTTTGCGCATAGTCTATCAGGACGGCTTGGCCGTACTGGGTCTGGAGCGTGGATCTGACTCTCCAGTGGGGTTCGTGGCCGCCTGGGCTAGTGTGACTGGAGAGTTTGAAATCGGAAGTGCCTGGGTCCGCGCCGATTTTCGCAAGCACGGCTGGGGCTCGCACCTGACGTCGACGCTCTTGCAGCTTCCGCGTCTGCACAGTGCCACGGTGTTCGCTATCTCCCAAACACCAGATTTCTGGAGCGTGGCGCGCAAGGTTGGCCTGCGTCAGCACACTGATTGGCATTCGCCCGCATCATGGGATGCGACCTGTAGTCCATGTAGCAAGGTGGCGGATGACGCCAAGCATACTTGCCCATATCGTGATCGGACCTGCCGCCTGTTCATTCGCTAGCACGATCTTTCTTGGCGTGTGGGATGAGGCACTCCCTCGTCCCACACGTTCTACAATAACTCTATTTATGAACTATTATGAACTATTCTGTCCGACACATCCCAATTCAAACGCTTGTCACGGGTGGTGAGCTCCTTATCCATGCGCATCAATTCCATGGCTCAATCTCCGCACCGCGTATCTATATCCAAGCCAATCTACACGGGCCGGAGATCTTTGGTTCTGCTTTAGCGATCAAGCTGATTGACTATCTACACACGCATCCAGATGACGTCCTCGGATCATTGACGATCGTTCCTCAAGCGAATCCCATGGGAGTCCAAGCACAGATATATGGATATCAGATTGGCCGCTGGAACCAACAGACTGGAAATAACTGGAATCGTATTTTCTCAACAGAGAAGCTGCGTCAAAACGATTCTATTGAGGAAGTGCTCAAGTATACCCTTGGCGAGCTTGCGTGCGATCATGAGATCATCCTAGACATCCACACCTCTGGGGCAGCGTGCATCCCGCATCTCTTCACCCATGCGGATGACGTGGCATTCTTTTCTTCCCTGCATCCAGGATTGAACGTGCTGGTATCAATGCATGATTACTATGGAGCGTTTGATGAATTCTGCCGCTTGAATGCCGATCGACAACAGCAGACGATTCACACTGCCACTTGGGAAGCCTCATCACATGGTGCGATCGACCGAGCCTTGCTGGAAGAACGCATGACAGCTTTGCTCGGCTTGCTTCGTGCCAAAAAGATCCTCAAAGGATTTGATGAGTCTGTAGCAACGACAGCGGTCACGGTGCCATTAAAAAAACTCATGACTTTGTATGCAGTTGAAGCTGGTTATTTTGTTTGGCAGGTGGAACCCGGCGCCTCTGTTCGGACAGGAGATGTCTACGGGCATGTCTACAACTCAAACACAGGAGCCATCCACGAGCAACGCGCCGAGCAGGATTTTTTGCTGGTCATTCGTCACCCGCTCCAAGCGATCGCTTCGGGCCAGGAACTGGCGGAGATCTGTTTGTTTCTGTAAGGAGCGACTTTCGTCGTCTTGCTCGAACCTTGTTGAGTCACATCCCGTCAAAGGCGAATAGGTCGTGAAAACTGTTGTTTAAAACCATTTTTTCACGTTTATGTTGACAAAACAGTAAAAACAGCTCTTTTGAAGCTGTTTTTACGTGGGGTGACCAATGGGGCTTGAACCCATAACCACTCGGACCACAACCGAGTGCTCTACCAGTTGAGCTATGGCCACCATGTTTTATTGAATAGATAGGCTGTGTACGTGTACCAATCTATGGCAGTTGTAACAGAGCCAGATAAGATTTTCAATAGTGTTATGTTTACGATTCTGATCAATGTGATGAACGCACAGCACTCTTGTATCATGGATCTGACAGCTTTTGCAAATAGGTTTAACGCAGAACTTACTCATTAATTGGCGGTAATCTATATGTTTTCCCTCTTTCCAGTTTGGATGCTGTTCGCCTTTGTATATTTGATTCCTCCAGATCGTTTGACAAGATTTACTACAGAAAAATTTCCCACTTTTAGATTTAGTTATACCATCCCTAATCAACGCCAACACATTGTTTCAATATCCAC
>CAZDER010000020.1:0-9009 GCA_964504505.1 uncultured Gammaproteobacteria bacterium
ACGCCCCCTGCCATCGTTGCACTCGGCGTCCCCCTCTTACTCTAAGAGGGGGCGTAGGGAAGGGATCGGAGCGAGTGTCCCCCTTCTTAGAATTCCAAGCGAGTGAACGTAGCTTGGAAAGGGGGTGCCCGAAGGGCGGGGGCGTTACTCCCCGGGTTCACCTTTATGAAATTACTTGATAAAAAAATCATCGATCTATTCGTCACCCACGTCTCGGACGTTCGTCTTGACGAACCCATGTCAAAACACACCACCTTTCGTCTCGGTGGTCTGGCACGTCTTTACGCTGTAGCCACTTCTTCGGAGCAGCTTCTGCAAGCGGTTGAAGTGGCACTCGAACTCGAGATTCCCTGGGTGGTGATCGGTGGTGGAACAAACATTCTGGTTGCAGATGAAGGCTTCGAGGGTGTCGTGATTCAAGCCGTGCATCAAACGATGCAAGTCGAAGGAGCATTGGTTACGGTCGAAAGCGGAGCTATCTCGGCACTGGTCGCGCGCAAAACGGTCGAGGTAGGTCTAACAGGCTTCGAGTGGGCGGTTGGTCTTCCAGGCACGCTCGGCGGAGCGATGTATGGAGACGCTGGGTGCTATGGTGGTGAGATGCGCGATGCAGTGACGACGGTCGATGTGTATGATGTCGCTCGTCATGAACGCCGCCAACTCACGAACAAAGAATGTCGTTTCGATTATCGTGATAGCATATTCAAACACGAGCGTTTCGTGATTTTAGGATGTGTACTCGGGTTCGAGCAAACCACGGACGTAGGTGCTAGTCGCGCCAAAATGGATGCAATTCTTCAGGAACGAAAAAACGAGCAGCCCTTGGGTGTCTCGAGTGCTGGTTGCATCTTCAAGAACGTAGACTATCAAGACGAACACCTGCTCGACGTGCTACGTAGTCAAGTCGAGGTGCCTGTTTCGATGTTAGCTGCTAAACGCCTCGCTGCTGGTTGGCTGATTGATCAAGCTGGACTCAAAGGTCTCAAAATCGGCGACTTTCGTGTGAGCGAAAAGCATGGAAACTTTTTACTGAACGCCGGTCATGGTCGCGCACACGATGTAATGGAGTTAATCACGCAAGTCAAAGCGCGGGTACAAGAACAGTTTGGAATAGAGCTGCATGAGGAAGTCCAGTTGTTGGGGTTTTAGGTCACGATCATTGCCTAATCGTTGCCGTCTAACTACAGTATAGAAGTATGAATATCAATCTTGTGCACAGAGGTTTGGAGTTGACGCCAGCCATCAAGGCGTATGTGGAGGAAAAGATGGCAACGCTGCAAAAGTTCATGGAAGACATTGAGCAAATGGATGTGGAAGTCGGCATGAGCACGCATCATCACACTGGTAACGTGTTTTTGTGTCGAGTTAACGTGGTGGTGCATGGAGAAGTCATCCGCGTTGAGCGCGAAGAGGCGGATTTGTATAAGGCGATTGATAAGGTACGCGATCATTTGCGCGAAACCTTGGCGCAAGCCAAAAAACGCGAGCTGGGCACGCAACAAGGGAAGGGCTAGACCCTTCTTTTGCGTTAGGCTAAGCTGAACAAACTGTATGAATTTCTTGCAAAAACTGTTTGGAGATCCCAACGCTCGTGAAGTTGCTAAACTTCGACCAACTATCCAATGCATCAACGACCTCGCCGCTGCTTACGAGGCTCTTTCTGATGAAGCGCTGAAGGCAAAAACGGTGGAGTTTAAAGAACGTTTGTCCAAAGGCGAGACATTAGATGACTTGCTCCTCGAAGCTTTTGCAGCTGTGCGTGAGGCTTCGCGGCGTACTACCAAACAACGCCATTACGATGTGCAGCTCATAGGTGGCATGGCACTCCATCTGGGCATGATCGCCGAAGCGCGCACTGGAGAAGGCAAAACGCTGATGGCAACCGCGCCAGCCTATCTGAATGCCTTGTCTGGCAAAGGTGTGCACATCGTGACCGTCAACGATTATCTGGCTCGTCGTGATGCTGTCTGGATGGGGCAGGTGCATTATGCTCTGGGCTTATCGGTTGGGGTGATCCAGCACGCCGCCAGTTTTATCTACGATCCTACTTTCAAGAGCGAACCAGAGCATGATGTGGAGCGTGATGCGATTGGTGCTTTTCGTGTCGACATGGATTATCTTCGTCCTGTGTCACGTCGAGAAGCCTACGCCGCCGATATCACCTATGGCACCAATAATGAGTTTGGCTTTGATTATCTGCGCGACAACATGGTGCAGCGTCAAGAGGAGATGGTACAGCGCGAGCTCAACTTCGCCATCGTCGACGAAGTTGATTCGATCTTGATTGATGAAGCGCGTACACCGCTGATTATCTCGGCACCAGCCGAAGAGGCGGCGGATTTGTACTATCGTTTTGCGGAATTAGTGCCACGTTTAGCGGAGAAAGAAGACTATTTGGTTGACGAAAAATTACGTAGCGCAACTCTGACCGAGGCTGGCATTAGCAAGACGGAAGGTTGGCTCAACGTCGAAAACCTCTACGTACAAGGTGGCATGAAGCTTGTACATCATCTTGAACAAGCGCTCCGAGCACATGCCTTGTACAAGATAGACAAGGATTATGTAGTGCGTGAGAGTGAAGTGGTCATCGTCGACGAGTTTACTGGACGCTTGATGATCGGACGCCGCTATTCTGAAGGTTTGCATCAGGCTATCGAAGCCAAGGAGCGTGTACCAATTCAACGCGAATCGTTGACGCTGGCGACGATCACCTTTCAAAATTTGTTTCGCTTGTATAATAAATTATCTGGCATGACGGGGACGGCGGCTACCGAAGCAGAAGAGTTTCATAAAATCTACAAGTTAGACGTGTTAAATATTCCTACGCATCGTGATAATCAACGTCATGATTTGTCGGATCGCGTCTACAAAACCGAGCTGGCTAAATATCAAGCGGTGGCGGAAGAAATTAAGGTGCGGCACATGCAAGGTCAACCAATGTTAGTTGGCACGGTCAGTATCGAGAAGAATGAACTTATGAGCGAGCTACTGACGCGAGCTGGAGTGCCGCATAATATATTAAATGCTAAAAACCACGAACGCGAGGCGGAGTTTATAGCTCAAGCTGGTCGCAAAGGCGCGGTGACGGTGGCAACCAATATGGCTGGTCGCGGTGTTGATATCATCCTCGGTGGCAATCCTCCCGTAGCTAAAGAAGCCGAGGAGGTGCGCGCCTTGGGTGGTCTGCACGTGCTTGGTACCGAACGTCACGAGTCGCGTCGGATTGACAATCAGCTCCGTGGACGTAGTGGTCGTCAGGGTGATCCAGGCACGACGCAATTTTACGTTTCCATGGAAGATGATTTGATGCGTATCTTCGGATCTGATCGGATGCGAGCCACGATGGATCGTTTGGGTTTACCTGATAACGAGGCGATTGAGAATAAATTACTGACGCGTTCGCTTGAAGCGGCACAACGCAAGGTCGAGGGTCACAACTTTGACATTCGCAAACATTTGCTTGAGTACGACGATGTGCTCAATAAGCATCGCACAGTTATCTACAAGAAGCGTCGCGAGTTACTTGAGCTTGCCAACCAAGTTACGCAAGATGGTGTGCGTTTGTCGAAAACAAAAGTGCTGGAGATGGTCCAATCCGAAATGGAGGGTTTGGTTGCCTATCATACTGGAGCTGATGACCTAACCCTGTGGGAACTTGATAAGTTAGAGGCGCTGTTGGACACAATTTTTTCTGAAGCAATACCAATGCATGAACGCTTGGCGATGCTTAAAACTGTCGTAGCCGGTCATGAAGACGTGGTCGTGGCACGCACAGAGCTACTGACTCTCATGACGAGTATCATCCATGAAGCTTATGGTAAAATGGAAGAAGCGATTGGTGATTCTGTGATGATGGCGGAAATAGAGAAGATGGTGATGTTGCGTTCGATTGACGATTTGTGGATTGAGCATCTCGAAACCATGGATCACTTGCGTAAGGGCATCGGCATGCAAGGTTATGGTCAACGCGATCCGCTGGTCGAATATAAAAAAGAGGCGTATCGCTTGTTCCACGAGTTTTTATCGCGCGTCAACGAACGGGTGACACGCACCATTTTCAAGGTTCAAGTCGCGCGCCAAGTCGCCGAACAAGAGGCAAACCAGTTGTCGAGCAAGGCAAAACCAGTCGAGCTATCTGGACCCATGAAAGAAGGGGAGAATCGCTTGTCTGCCGAGGAGGTGGGGGAATCGGGAATTAGGAATCGGGAAATAGTCGGGGCAGCATTTAAGGGCGTGGGTCGCAACGAGCCGTGTCCATGCGGGAGTGGCAAGAAGTTTAAAAAGTGCCATGGGGGATAGTGCTCACGCATCTCACTCATTCATCGTGTATGAATCCTTGAGATGCGTGGGGGTAGGCAGAGCCAGTTTCTCGAAGAAGTCGAGTAGCTCTGTACCCCCGCGAAGATGCTGTGGCGTATCTGGCATGGCTTTGTCCGCTGTTTCGCGGTAGAAGATGGTGATGATGTAGCAGGCGAAGATGTTGTGGAAGCGATCAACGTCGTCCATGGTCGTTATATGGCGCTTCACGATCTGGATCGTGGGGTTCTTTTTCAACCACCTGTTGACCTGCCTATCAATCAGGTTAACAAAACCTTCTTCTTCGGTAAAAACTTGGGTGAACGTCTTGATTCGTTCACTCCTATGCATCGGTCGCGTCGCTGTAGTCATGTTCGCCTCCTATAGCCAATCAACCAGTCTATCGAGTTGAATTGACAAAATAAAATAATAGATAATTATGGTATTGTTAAGGGGGTGAACCTGCGTGGTGTAGCGCATTGACAATAGCGTTGTGGACTTGTTAGTGTAACAAAAAATATTACATCATTTTTTATGCGTAACATTGTCAACATTTCTCTCCCTAGCACGCTCACAAAAGAGGTAACTCGAGGAGTCAAAGATCTCCACTGCGCTTCGAGGAGCGAATTTTTTCGACATTTATTGCGAGAGTGGATGGCTGGACGCCTTGTTAGTAGTTTGGAAGAGAGCCAGTGCGAGTATCGTGGCGGAAAAGCTAAAAAGTTGATCAAGGTAAAAGATCTTTGGAGATAACACGTATGGAGGTGCTGTATACTCCTCATTTTAAGCGTGAAGCTAAACGATTGCCTGCATCCTTAAGATCTCTTGTTGAAAAACGATTAGAGCTCTTTTGTGAGGATGCCTTCCATGCCTCTTTAAAAACACATAAGTTGACAGGAAAACTGCATGAGTACTGGTCATTCTCAATCAATCAGCGCGTGCGGGTTATTTGCTCATTTGAGGGTAGCGTGAAGGTGATTTTACATTCCATCGGCGATCACTCCGTGTATGATCGGTTTTTTTGATTCAGGTCTAGGCGGTCTCACTATTTTGCATGAAGTTGCAAAGTGCCGACCTGGTTCTTATCTATATCTTGGCGACAATGCGCGTGCGCCCTACGGTTTGCGTTCTGTAGATGAGGTGCGTCGTTTTACACTCGAGGGCGTGGCATGGCTCGTCGAGCAAAACTGTCGTTTGATTATCCTCGCCTGCAACACAGCTTCAGCGAATGCTTTGCGTTTTCTTCAGCAAGCATGGCTACCTAATTATGCGCCGCAGGTGCGTGTGCTTGGGATTCTTGTGCCGACGGTCGAGGCGATCACTGGCGTAGGGTGGCATGAGCCAGAGCAGGGGAGTCATGAGCCTGTTATTGCAGTCTTTGCTACGCCAAGTACGGTCGCATCTGGTGCGTATGAACGAGAGATTATCAAGCGTCTGCCACGAGCAAACATTATATTACAAGCTTGCCCTGATCTGGTTTCGTTGATCGAGACTACGGCTCCGCGTGAAGTATTGAAGCAGACCGTTCAGCACTATGTGGATGCGGCTTTGTCTCGTATGCCAACGCTGCCAGATACAGTTTTGCTGGGATGTACGCATTATGCGTTGATAGAGAATCTGTTTCGAGCGAGTTTGCCTTCGAGTGTCAGCATCCTTTCTCAACCAAGCATCGTGGCCCAAGCCTTGCAGACATATCTCAAGCGTCACGCAGATATTCTCGCAACAAAAACAGCCTCACCTTCGTTACGCTTTGCAACCACGGGAGACCCTGACGCGGTCGCGCTCGCCAGCCAACGCTTTTTTTCAGAGCGCATTGTGTACGAGCGGGTGATGTTGCACGATTAAGTTTTGCGTGCACGCAGAGCTAGAAACAATGGAATTTCCTCGCGCGCCACATTTTCTGCCTTGGCACGCGGACCAGAACCGCTAACTTTGTTTGATGTCCATTCTTCTAGCGCATCCACGACAAAACCTGCTGTGGCGAGAGCGGAAACATACGCTGCGAGCGGACGATGATACGAATAGGTTTTGACTGTTGGTGTCGAGCCGGGATGTGCGAGGATGGGCATTTCGTACGCGTGGGCATAACGATCCACCCGGCGATATTGGAGTTTGCGCGTTTCATCCCAACCCCAACCACTTTGGCGTGGTTGCCTGAAACAAGGGTGGTTTATGATTAGCACCAAGCGTCCACTAGCTTTCAATGCCTTGGCTAGGTCACTAAACACGGGTGCGATGGGGTTGATATTTTGCATGGCAAGAATACAACTGGCACTATCGAAGTAGTGTGCAGAAAAAGAAGATGCAAAATTGGTGGCGTCGCCAACGAGGAAAGTTGCGTTTTTGAGGTGTCGTCGTCTAGCCCTTTCGATCAGCGTAGGCGAGGCATCTATGCCAGTCAGAGCGAGGTTAGATTTGCGTAGCAGTAGCTGTGCAAAACTTCCTTCACCGCAAGCGAGGTCGAGGTGCGTGTCCATCGGTTGGCTGCCAAGCAGACGAATAACGCCAGGAAACACAATCTCTGCCTGCATCGTCCCATGTTTTGCTAAATAGTCCACATACCAATCAGAAACGCCTTCCCAGCTCGTTTTATGTGAAGAGCGCATACGTCGCTATCCTAGCAGACTTGTCTGCCATTTCAATCTTTTTTGTGACAGGGTATACTGATCAACATATGGGAACCATCATGCGCATTTTAATCGGTTTGGGCATTGCCGCCTTGGGTAGCTGGATGGTTATCAAAACTAACACGATCAGGGATTGGTTTGGTTCGGTAGATTGGGCCGAAGAAAAGCTAGGCGGTGGCGGTACCAATTTGTTTTACAAGGGTCTGGGTTTAGTGTTTATCTTTATCGGATTTTTGGTGGCCACTAATATGTGGGGTAGTTTCTTGCAATCCACGCTGGGGTCGCTCTTGCCTGGGTCGTCTTAGTCGCGTATGGCTTGTACAGGTATCGGCTTACTGGATCCGTTCGCGTTACTAGAACGCCTCGGTGTGGTTCAGGGTTACACTATCGCCGATTTGGGCTGCGGTGCGCTTGGACATTTTGTCTTTCCAGCCGCCGAGCTAGTTGGTGCTAATGGTCGCGTGTATGCGGTTGATGTGCAAAAGTCCGCGTTGCAACGTATCGAATCAGAGGGACGGCGCGAGCAATATTGGAATATTCAACCAATTTGGTCGGACGTAGAACATCCTAGACAAACGCCAGTGCCAACGGCAGGCATGGACTTGACGCTGATCGTGAACGCCCTCTATCTTTCTTCTAAACCTGACGCATGGGCCGAGGAGGCTTGGCGCATGACTAAACCAGGCGGTCGCGTGTTAATTATTGACTGGCATCCAACGGCGACTCCTCTTGGTCCTGCTGTCGCTATGCGTCGAGAGCCTGATGCGGTGGGTGAGCTTTTTGCTCGTGCAGGTTGGACGGTTGAAGCAGACAAGCTCGAAACAGGGGATCATCACTACGCTATCGTCTGTCGCAAGCCTGACGTTTTCCCGGAAACGCAGGTCGAATTTATTTCTCATCCGGTTGATTAATTATGTGGTCATGGGTTGTTCCGTTGTCGCGCTTCTCGTTTTGGGTCAATCCGCGGACTTTGCCTTTTTCGCCTTGGGTGGATCATCTGATTTTGTTTTGCGTCGTACTCTTGCTCATAACGCCTTTGGGTATTGCTTGGCAGCGACGTCAGATCAAGGAAAAAATCATCAAACGAGTTTTGAGTCGTGTGTCGGCTGTGTGTCTGTGTGCTGGGCTGATCGGGCTCGTGCTCTACGGTATAACCTGGCAACGCATTCCTGTATTGGGCGTGCGGATTTTGTGGCCGATCTGGTTTTTTGCTCATGCAGCTTGGGGTTTAACCATCTATCTGCGAGCTCGCCAAGAGATTCCAGCCGTGAGACGTGCGGCAGCCGAGCGTCAAGCCTATGAAAAATGGCTCCCCAAAGCCAAAAAGTAGTCCGCCAAACTCTGATCGCGGTCGTCTAGGACGCCGCGGCGAAGACCTCGCCGTGGCGTTTTTGGCTGTGCAGGGTTTTGAAATAGTGGATCGAAATTGGTGCTGTCGAGTGGGTGAGATCGATTTAGTGGTGCGGCATGGGCAAGATTATCGCTTTGTTGAGGTAAAAACTCGTCGGACTCATGCCTATGGTTATCCAGAAAGTTCGGTGACAGCTAAAAAGCTGCGTCACCTAGCTGGAACGATGGAGCTGTGGCTTCGAGCGCATGGATGTACGCCAAAAACCTATCAAGTTGATGTTTTAGCTATCTCCATCTTGTCGGGACAAACAGAGCCACAGATCGAATGGATCCAGGGCGTCTGATAGGTGCGTCGAGCGGTGGGTAGCTTTTTTGCCTAAAGTAAGCCTATATCTCGCCAACTGCAGGCTTGACAGGGGGCGATTTTTATAGTAAGAATCGCGGTTACCCCCATCTCTATGACCATTGTCATGCTTGGACAAAAGGGGCTGCCAGCCCGCTCCGGAGGCATCGAACGTCATGTTTCGTTGCTAGCTTCTGGTTTGGCAGCGCGTGGTCATCGGGTGATCGTTTATGGACGGCGTTGGTATGCTAAAGAAGCCCCTAAATCCCCTAAAGTGGACTTCAGAGAGAAGCCCCTAAATCCCCTAAAGTGGACTTCGGTCGTTCAGAACCCCCTTCGGGGGGCAGGGGGCTCGGTTCAGGAGAGTTTAGAACAGCGTTTTACGGCTGGTAT
>CAZDER010000021.1:0-2703 GCA_964504505.1 uncultured Gammaproteobacteria bacterium
GAATTGTACCCCGAATCTCTCTTATATGGTGGTTCAATTTTCCCAGACCATTATATTGTGTTGAGCGATTGGAGAAATATCTTGAGATCGTCGACGAAAAACTGCTTCAGCTTTGCTTCGTCCTGGTGAAGCACGAGCGCTACACGACCGTTCGAGATCACGTGCCCAGGTTCGACGAGAACGAGATCACCATCATGGATCATGGGTTCCATCGAGTCACCCCGTGCTTTAACTAAAAAAGTATCCGGACTCACACGGAGCTGCCTTGCAGGAAAGGGAATATGCTCCACTACATTGTCTTCGGCGATAAAACCCGGACCACAGCCAGCCATGCCATAGAGGGGAAGGTAGACTACGTCGCGCATGGGACGGACGAGAGTCTCGATACGACCCGTCACTCCGTTTTTGCGAACGTATCCCTTCCGTTCCAACTGCCGAAGATGGTGAACAACTGTGTTCAGGAACTTCGTTTTCAACTCTTCTCGCATTTCTTCTAGCGTCAAAGACTCGTCGGCGCTTCGCTCAACCAAGATCTCATAAAGCCGTCGCTGACGGGGGTGAAGAGAGTCCCAGCCCTCGATAGAATCCTGTTTCATACCGAGAGCATAGCGCGATCAAGGTTCTCTTGCAAGACCACACGCCTTACAAGCGCTCGTTGTATACACGCTACTCGCGTCGATAGCCTCGAAGACCCGTTCATGTTAGGTTTTAGGTAAAGAAACCTAATATGGCAGGCAACGCGAGCCGTATCAACGGCAAAAAAGGAGGTCGACCCTGTGGCTTCGAAACTTCAGAAAGCAAGACACGCCGCGCGATGAAACAGCGCTGGCTTGAAAAAATCAACGCATCCGCTGATAAGATTTTTAACGCGCATCTTGATCTTGCCCTCGGTTGCTATACCGAAACACAAACCACCGAAGGCGTTACGCGGGTCTACAAGCGGCCTCCAGACGCTCGAAGCCTCCATTGGATCATGGAGCAGGTTTGGGGTAAGGCAGGCGACCCTATCCATCAGGAAGACGGTAAAGAACAGCCGGAAGATGAAGAACTCTCTGAGGAATTACAACGAAGCATCAACCAAGCGATTGAATATGCTATTCCGATGAGTAGGCGCGTAAAATCAACGGCATCATGCCGCCCCCTTCGGTCACCGATGCAAAAAACTATTTCTTAGGAAGACGACCACCGCTTTTCAAACAACCCTTGAGCGTATCGAAAGGGATGAATTTCAATGTTTGCTTGTAGTAACGTGTGCCTTTGGCATGACATATCGAGGTCAAGCTCTTTTTGACCAACGGATCAACAGTCCGGACGCTTTTTGCGTAGGATATTGCGGGCGATGCTAAAACGCCCAACACGATCAAGAGCGATGCGATTTTTCGTAGAGTGTCTTGGATCATATTCGTTATGGTGTTTTCGGTGTGATCTTTACCCCCGTATACGTTGTAGGATCTTTCAACGCTTTCACAAATTCGAGCACATACGCAGGATCGCCGTTTTTCAAATTGCCCGCAGCCAGAAGTCTGATCTTGTCTTGATCGCCTAGATCACTGATGAAAAAATCAACGACCTTCCTTGTCTTGGCGTCGTATGTCACAAGCAGATCTACGCCTTCCTTCTTAAAACTGTTGTACCACGTGACCTCTTGACCCATCATTTCGAGCTGGAGTTTTGTGGGTTCAATATCCTTGTCAACAGGATTACCCAGAATCTTTCTGATTTGATCGACATTTTTCCCAACGAGGGATGGAACATCAAATACTGTCTGTTGAGCTGGTGACACGACCGCCGATGGAGAAGCGGGCACATTGGTTTGCGGTTTTGGCTGCGATCTTGACGATGAAAAAAATACGATAACAAACAGCGCGATAACAACGGTAACGATTGGATGGCGTTTAACCCATCCAACAAAACCACTTGCTTTAGTAACCTGTTCTTGTGTGTTGTTGCTCATAAACTAAATCTATTTCGTTAGGCTAAAAAATTAGATCCGCATTTTCTACAAATCATTCTCTTGCCCCCGACGAACGGCGCGGCGATCATGATCGCCATACCCCCATACCCGAAGATCTGAAACAATAGGGTAGAGAATGCCCAGCAAAGAATACCCGTAGTTACGGACGCGAGACCGGTGGCAAACACCTTCTTTCTTAGTGATATCGTCTTGAACTCGTGACAACGTGGGCATTGTGTTTTCATGTGTTTGAAAAAAACAGTTGGTATGACGAATCAATCTCGGTTTGGGATACACAAAAGGCCTCCCGAGCCGAGCGACGAAACCTTTCGATTCCGTCCTGCACTCTTTCGAGTACAGACTCACGCAAATAAGCGTCGGTCAGGAGACCGTCCATATTTGCGTGAGCTTTTCTTGTTGCCATGCCGACCATGAGTCGCCCCATGAGCAGTTTAGGCATTGTACGAACAGTGACAATATGCCCCAAAAGAGATAAAAATGCAACATAATGAGTATGAAAAAAACTAGAAAAAAGGGCGTTGAAGCTACATCCATTGAACAACGATATTTTTCAGACATCCTGAAGCTACTCCCATTACAGCCTAAATTTTTACAAAAAATCCAATCAATCAGAACCAAGTTCAATATTCCGCCTGAAGGATTCATGGGAAGCTGGGAGGAACAAAGACGGAGTTGTGAAAAATGGTTGGACGAAATGGAACATGAAAATACAAAATATAAAGATCAAA
>CAZDER010000021.1:2713-8792 GCA_964504505.1 uncultured Gammaproteobacteria bacterium
TCAAAAATCATTCAAGGCTACAATTTCAGCAATTCTCAAAGCACGTGCGGATAAATTGATAAGTTCCAAAGGGGAGGATGAACGGATGGTAATACTGCTCAAAAAGACACCAACCTCGCAATTCTCTTTAGAAATATTGGATCTACTCAAAATATTTAGACTTACTTATAATTTTTATCCTGGAGTACAGGACTTCCTTTTTTATAATACCTTCTCATCATCTTCTTTAGTCCCAAATGGTACGTACGCCATTTCCTACGCTGAAGATGAAAATAAAGAGCCCTATCCCGTAGTTATCATCAAATTGTTTTCCCCACTCTCAACAAGAGAACGGCGCGATGCTGTTAGAGCCGCAAATAGAATGTTCAAATTGAAATACCCAGATTACGTCAAACGACGTAGCTCGTTTCATAACATTGATCATGATATTGAAGCTCTTCATCTCGCATCGCTCAAAGGTTCCGATGAGACAATAAAAAATGATCTTGATATCGGGGCGATCTTATCTCCGGACGCCCTAGACCAAACTCCAGAGATGGATAAAAGAAGAGCTCAAACGATAAGAAAACGGAGGAGCCGTTTACGTAAAAAAATTGATACATAATCGCTATGTGACGCTTTGCCAACGACAAAGTGTCACATAGCTGGATGTCCGATATGGTCTGATACCCCTATTCAATAGGGGTAACTTTTTTATAAATGCGTATGCAAACAATCTGTACTGAAAATCTATATCGTGTCAGTGATTTTCCGCTCATCGCGGCTATAACCGTATGGCTTCCAATCTTCGCCGTAGATCGAACCGATCCACGGCGAACATACTTCTTATTTGAGCGATCAAATGAGCTTGACGTGATTGTGGCGAATTACAACCGACGCGAACTCCGCGTTGAACCACAGACGTATTACCACGCGATAAAAAACGTGAAAGCACGTCTATACGAGGATAGCTAGTCTCGCGAACGTACTCATATGAGCATGAAAGACCAATTGACGAATCAATTTTCGATTACACCAAACTGTGTCACGTTTGACCCATTTCTTAAAGCTGGAGATACCCGCATCTATGCGGCGTTACGTTCACATCGTGATGAAGAAACGAAAGAGCCGGTCTATCCAGCGAAATTGACCATTGCGAAAAGACTTAAATGCAGTGAAGACACGGTAGCTCGAGCAATCGCGCGCCTTATATGTCGCGGTCACATCAGTTATACGAAGGGCAATAGCATGTGGCCAAATCGTTATCAGTTCACGGATAACTATACTGAAGACACCAGCTCGAATGCGACTATCTTAGATGCAGGCAAGCGGGTAAATAGCCGCAAACTTGAGCAGACGTTACCTGCACAGATGCGGCACCAACCAGAATCATTAAACCATAACCATAATCCAGAGGAATCTTTACGTCTTTATCATGGAGGCGACCTAGCGTCAGTCATAGAAGATGGATCGATCCGAATCAAAACTCACTCGGGCGAATGGGTAAATTATGGTGGCGGCGATGACGCGGGTTTTAGCTTCGGCGAGCTTCGAGGAATCGAGGCAAAAAATGCGGGACTGATGCGCTACGCCAGCAAATCGCGTACGATACCCTCGTTGCCCACGGAATCGGAGAATCCCAATTCTCACCATTTCCCAACGCCCGCCCTTCGACAATCTAAATGACTAACACCGGCTCACACTCCCAAGCCGGAGCGTTGAATATGAAGTTTCTGACACCGGACGAGGTGGCGGCTTTGCTGCGTATCTCGAAAACCGGAGTCTATCGGCTAGTCGAACGCAGAGTTGTTCGGTTTTATCGGATCTCGGGGCTCCTGCGTTTTGAACAATCCGATCTTGAAGCCTTCATCCGGCAAGGGTGTGTCGAGTCGATGAAATGAAAATGAATATGAGTGCACGATACCTAGGGGCATCTTGGTGGGTCGATCTCCGTTGCAATGGAGATCGTTACCGTCGAAGAAGCCCTGACAACTCAAAAGCCGGCGCGCAAGCGTACGAAGCCATGTTGAGACAGCGGCTTGCGCGCGGCGAATCGATCGACCAAGAAAAGAGTGCTGAAGTGAAAAGTATTACGTTCGAGGAATTTGTACCTGAATGGCTGGAGACCTACGTAAGACCGAACTGTAACCCATCCGAGGTGCAGTCGAAACAAAGTATCCTCACGTGGCATCTCATTCCTTGGTTCGGCAAGAAGCCGTTGCGAGAAATAACATTCTTGGACATTGAGCAATTCAAAGCTGAGAAAAACAAAATCAAGCTTTCACCAAAGACGATCAATAATCATCTGGCCGCACTTAGTAAATGTCTGAACTGCGCGCATGACTGGGGTCGCTTAGTTGCCAATCCGCCGAAAATCAAACGACTCAAAACAAATTCGAACCGCGTTGATTTCCTATCCCCTGTTGAATCATGGCAACTCCTGCAAGACAATAAAGATAGGATATGGAACTGCATGGTTCTCGTCGCTCTACGCACGGGGATGCGCTTCGGCGAACTCCTTGGCCTTGAATGGTCGGACATCAACTGGGAGAAAGGCATCCTGACCGTGAAGCAGTCTCTTGTGCGCGGAATCATGGGAACTCCAAAGAGCGGGAAGATCCGGCATATCCCAATGGCGCGCGATGTCTCCGAGACTCTAGCAGACAGGCGAAAAATCCGAGGCCTCGTCTTTGAACGACCAACGGGCGAGAAGTGCACGCACCGAGTCGCCACAAACGCCCTGCGTCAAATCTGCAAACGTATGGGGGTGAGAAAAACCAACTGGCACCTGCTTCGACACACGTTTGCATCCCACATGGCCATGGAAGGCGTCCCTATCCCTGTCGTTCAGCAACTTCTTGGCCACGCGAGCATCAACATGACGATGCGATACGCGCACCTGTCACCTTCCAAACTAAACGAAGCCGTTGAGGTCTTCGAGCGTCTGGAAAAGCGAGAAGTTGAGAAGTTTGGGCAACAGGTGGGCAAAGCCCTGATAAAACGCACCATTTTAGAATCACCGACTCTACAAATGGTGTCAGAAAAATGGCTAGGGTAAAACAAAAACACCTGCATTTCTGCAAGTGTTTCTGATAATCCGGCGACGGGCTACTCTTCCATGACCGGGTTGGGTCCAAGTACCATCGCTGCTGGTGGGCTTAACTTCCGTGTTCGGGATGGGAACGGGTGAGCCGGTTTTTATCTTTTCTGTACCTTAAACTTCACATGATCGATCTTTTCTAACATGCTGATCGTCAACGCAACGGATGGGTTAGACGTGTTTATTAACGTCAGACGATTGTCGAACTTTTTTTGTAACGGCGTTAAAAATTCGTCTCCCCATGAAGGTGCGAGGGCACTTACCCCGTCGAAATCAACGAGGACTTCCTCTTGGTTGTTTACGCTGTTCAAGATTGGTAAAAAGGCCGCATAGGCTTCTTTTCCGGCTTGGCGAGAGGTGAGCACCGAACCAAATTTTATCATGTAAATGATCATAGTTTCGTTAGTATTCAATGAGTGATAAAGAGCCTCGCATCGAAACGTCCGTTTTGCTTATCTTTACGCCTGGTTCGCCTGTGCGGATTTCAAGCAACGCATCACCAGATTGAAAGCTCAACGTTGCCCCAGAGTTTATGAGAGCCTCTTTCACATACTTTAATCCATTCCCGCGATGTTCTGATGCCCTGGCTGTGACAATTTCCGTGAAGGCCACACGCAGTGCCTCCTCGTCCGTTTTGAGATCAGGTCTGACATGACGCAGTGTAGCCAAAATTCCAACTCCGCGATCCGCGAGGACGATGATGCGTTTGCCTAAGTCATAAGCGAAGAAGGCACCCAGTATATCCGGCCAGTTGCCTAGATTATGATCAAAAGAGTTGTTGCCAATTTCGCCCGCGGCAGAGGCAATGAGTGAGGCAATGTTTTGCAGGGCGGGCTTCGCCTCCAGTTCGTGTGTCATTCTTTCATGCCGTGTTTTAAATCTATCACTGGTCGCACAATAGAAGTCGTCCTCTGGAGCATACGGTTCTTTGGCATTTACCCATTCTTGAGCCACTCGAAAGATGCCCTTGGTCTTTCTGCCTAGATCAGACAGGGAGTAGTAGCGATGACCTCCAGGGGAGACGAAAGTGGCTTTAAAGGTGCCCTCGTTATCCCAACGCCGAAGAGTGGCCGTTGAAACTCCCACATAATTAGCGGCTTCTTTGATGGGAACTAGGTTTTTGGTAAAAATGTCCATATTTACCTAAATTATATAAAACTATACAAATTTGTCAAATCTGCCTAGACCACCCCGTGTCAAGTCCACTCTGTAAAAAAAGCAAAAAATGCCCAATCCAAGGCTACCCTAAGCTCTAAAAAGTGGACTTGACCCCAAATACAGGAGAGGAGTCCGGAATGAGGTGGGCGCGTACACACAATTGACAAAACTGCCTTTTATGTTATACAGAAGCGTTCATGCTGCTTTTTCGGCGGCCTCTGACACCAGGGAGTATCGATCATGAAGCTCGATTTCGTACAGGATTGCAACAGGCAATACGATACCCGTGAGGGCATCGGTGCAAAGATCAAGACCCTCGAAGGCCTGAACGCCCTCCTCGCCGCGCGCAGCGAAGCCAGCGACAAGCAGGGTGAGATCCTCAACGAGTGGATCATCCTCGGCGGCCGTTACTGGCTCGCCTCGCTCAACAACGTGCGCGTGATCACCATGAACCTGCCCAGCGCAGAGACTGTGCCTCCAGGTTCGCTGGCGGATGTCCTCACCCGAGAAGAGTTCATCGCCGGACCGTACTACGCCACCTGCACGACGCGGCTCATGCAGGTCATAGACAACACAATCCCGCCCGCCGATGCACGCTGCTCGGTTTGCAACAAGGGATGGACCATCGAAAACGTGAGCGATTGCGAGGGTTCCTATCAGGAACTCATCGAGCCGTTGCACGCGTTCGTCGGTCAGACTCTCGCGGATGTACGTCATGCGTTCAAGCTTCGCACCGACGCACGGTATCACGTCTCGTGCGAGGGCTCGATTCAGAATGACAGGCTGATCGGATCGGCCGCAGCCAACGAGTTCGGCTGGACGGGGGGCAACGTCCGAGACAGCTACGTCATCCAAGAAGGAGACAAAACGCTCGTCAACAAGTTCTTCTGCGAACACACCGCGTGCCGCAAAGAACGAGTCGCTCTCGCCGTCGAGAACCAGTTCCGAGAGGTCTTCCAGACCGCCGGATATGATGAGGCTTCGCTCACTTTTACCCGAGTACCGAACTTGCGAGGAGCGGAGAGCGAGTACTACAACGGACCGTGGTTCAGAGTGAACGCGCCGTTCGGCGAGATCGTCGTCGGCTGGCGCAAGAACGTCATCGAGATCCGCTGGCCGGAGACACGAGACCTGACGACGGTCTTTGCCGACGTGCGCACCACGAAGGGACCGCACTACATCCACATGCACGGGTATGCGCAGGCGGGAGACTTTCTCGCTCGCATCAAGAACGCGTTCACACCCTTCATCCCTCGCGCGACATCCTAGTCGCGTCGAAGCGCACCCGCTGCGCAGCAAGAGCCCCGTCGTACTCGACGGTCGTCACCTCTCTGCTGCGACGGGTGCTTTTGCTTTACGTCATGTCCTGACTTCAAACTTTTTAGATTCACGGTCTTGATTAAGCCTGTTGCCTCATACCAAACACAAAACCCCAGGATTTCTCCTGAGGCTTTTTGTTCCGGCGACGGGCTACTCTTCCAGGACCGGGTTGGGTCCAAGTACCATCGCTGCTGGTGGGCTTAACTTCCGTGTTCGGGATGGGAACGGGTGTCTCCCCACCGCTTGGGCCACCGGCCCCTCCGCTCGCGAGCAGAGGGGTCGAGGGCTCAACCGTTGGTTGGTTTCGAATCAATATACTATGCGTACAAGACATGACTGCCTTTATTACAGCGCACATACTTCAACTTTCTTGCTCGCCATCACCTGGATGGCCGAAGCATTGGACGATTAGTACGGCTCGGCTCAAAGTCTTACGACTTGTACACCTACCGCCTATCAACCTCCTCGTCTCGAAGGGTCCTATGACGAACATTAATCTTGAGAACGGCTTCACGCTTAGAT
>CAZDER010000022.1:0-8656 GCA_964504505.1 uncultured Gammaproteobacteria bacterium
TGTTTGATACATCGAGTCTGGCAGAAACGGCGAGTGTAGGTATAGGTACTTTACGTCGTTGCGCTTTCATCGGTCCTGAAGGCGGCTGGACGCTTGAGGAAAGACTGCTTGCCAAGACAAGTGGTTTTGCTATTGTAAAGTTAGGTGCGTACACTTTACGTGCCGAAACTGCTGCTATTGTGGCGAGCTATCTGTTATTATGTCCATCATCATTGCTGCTGGCCCCGTCCTCGTTGAAGGTCGTGCCGTGCTCTTAAACAAGCACGGCGATACTTCGTTTTGGAAGTTTTGCGGCGGTCGTTTGGAGCAGTTTGATCAGAGTCTTAAGGAGGGCTGTCGGCGTGAGGTCAAAGAGGAGATGGGTATCGAGCTAGAGTTTCTCTCGGATGAGCCTTACCTGTTTTATACTAAAAAAGACACTGCGGCAGGTCAGTTCGATATTATTTTGGTGCACTATTTAGCTAGACGCATAGGCGAGATCGTCCTGGGCGCAGATATACGTGAGTGGACGTGGTTGCCGTTTGACCGTCTCGATGACGATGAGCTCGCACCCAACATCAAGCCAGTTCTTAAGCATTTTGGATTACTCGCATAAAAAAGTACGCACCCGTTCGCTTCAAGTCTTGTGACTTAGAAGTATGCGGGTGCGTTTGAGATAGCGGTTGCAGCAGATTAGTTAGTGTCCGACTTCGCCATCGCAGTCGTTAGCACCGGTCGAGCGGTGGCGGCAGCACTGACCGTCGTGGTAGGCGTAGCGTTGGTCGACACAATGCGGTCGATTAGCTAGCGGCGGACGGATGAGGCGGACAGGGCGTTGTTCGTTAGAGCGGATAGACGGCACTGGATCTGGATCATGATCAGGCACCAGTTGAGTTGGCGTCGGCGCGATGACTGCGACGTCTGCGTCTGTTGCAGGCATGATGATGGGAGTGGGCGTCACCAGAGTGGGGGTGACGACTGCGACGCGAGTGGGCGCGCTTGATGGCTTGTGCCAAGTGAAGCCAGCCACGGCGGCGAGCACAAGGAGAACTCCCGTCAGGGCAACCATCGCGATCAGTACGGGCTCTCGGTGCTTGACTCTACCTGCGTCAGTGATGATCGGACCCAAGTGGGTTTTGAGTGCTCGGGCTGGCGGCAGGGAAGCCGGGGGTGTCGGTGGCTTACATTCCTCGAAGAGGGAGTAAGTCACATTAGCCTGTTCGGGAGGCGTAGGCGCAGGCGGAGGTGGCAGTGCCGAGGCGCGAGACACCTCGGGGAGCAGTCCGTGCTCACGTGCGTACTCCTCCAATTGGGCGGCTAAGACTGCTACGCTAGGCGTGCGTTCCTCACTGTTCCAGCGCGTAGCTTGAGCAACGATAGCCTCGAGCTTGGCATCTGATAGCGGTTTGCGCTCACCCATACGAATGGCAACTGACATAGCCGTTGGAGTATCAGCCTCAAAGGCTGGATGACCAGTGATCATCTCGTAGAGTATGACGCCAAGCGCGTGAACGTCGCTGCGTTTGTCGATCTTGCCAGCGAGCAACTGCTCGAAGGACATGTAGTTCGGCGTGCCGAGGATGACATCAATAGCGGTCAGCGGACGAGTAGCTAGACTAGGTGCATCTGTTTCGGCCATGAACTTGGCGATGCCAAAATCGAGTATTTTGACATGGGGGTGACCGTTACTGCGCTTGACGATGAAGATGTTCTCGGGCTTCAAATCCCGGTGCAGGATGCCTCGTCCATGTGCAGCACTGATGGCCGAGCACACCTGTTGGAGGATGTCGAAGATGGTCGCGGCTGTCATGGTGCCAGCTTCGATCAGTTTGAGGAGTTCGCACCCCTCCAACTTTTCGTAACAGATGAAATACAGCCCCGTGACATGATCTTGTCCGCGGTCAGTCACGTCCACGATGTTCTCGTGAGCGATGGCTGCGGTGGCTTGCGCCTCGTTCATGAAGCGTTGGACCAAGTCCTTGCGCGAGTTAAAATCCTCCCGCAAAACTTTGATCGCCACTTCTTTACCGAGACGCGTGTCGATCGAGGCGTAGACGGCACCCATGCCGCCTTCGCCAAGTTTTTTGCCAAGCTCGTAACGCTCGGCAAAGAGTTGACCCTGCTCTAGGGTCGTAATCCTGTCAGCCATGATGCACCTCCTTGGGGAGCATGTCGGCGCACGAACTATTCGCGTACCCGAGTCTTGTTTGATTGAGTTCAATCAACAAAAACTCGGTGATACGAAGTAAACTCGCTAGCTTTAGTGTAAGCCGGCAGGTTTCGAAAGGAAAGAGAGGCGGCCGGACACGATCGTGCGTGGATCGTGTCCGGCTTTAGAGACATTAGTTTGCTGCTTGTTGGTTAGAAAGTACCACCAAGACCGATTGAGGCAGTGCCGCTCGGTGTGAACATGGCTGTCGGACGAACGACTGCGTGTGGCGGTGTGTGACCGTGGTCTAGTTCGAGTAAGGCACCAGTGATGATGGCAACGACACCGACACCAGTCAGAATCCAGCCGGGGGTTTCTAGGCCTACGAAGCTATCAGGTCTGGTCGCGCCAGGTGCGTAAGTCAGGCATTGGTACTGGCCATCTATGCTCTGACAGCGTTCCGAAGCTGGAGCCGTGAGAGCTGCGTCTTGAGTATAGCGATCAAGAGCTGCCAGATGTCCGACGGTTCCCATGATGATTCCAGCCACCGTGGTTCCGATACCGCCGATCCAGAAGGTTCGGGCGAGCGTTCGGTTGGGCGGCGGTGGAATGATGACTGGCGGTGGTAGTACGTGCACGATCGGGGACACGCAGACGCTATGGATGCAGCTTTGTCCCAGCGCACATTGGTAGTCGCAAACTCCGCAGTTGTTGCTGTCAGCGACAGGGTTGACGCAGATCCCGCCACAAACCGCGAGCGGAGTGGCGCAGACGATGGGCGGTGGCGCTGGCGGCAGTGGTGGTGGCGCAACTGGAATGCGAGACAAACGCTCGCGCACACTTGTGATGGTGCGCTGAATTTGTTCGGCGGTAACCTCGAAAGGCAGGCGTCCACTTTGAAGCTGTTCGTAGTGCTCGATCGCGGCTGCGAGCTGCCCCGAGTTCTCAAGGCAGTAGCCGAGGTTGAAGCCCGCTTCGGGCGTGGCACAGTGCGTTTGAGCTACTTCGTACTCGGTGGCACAAGTCGCCCAATCGTGCACCTCGAACGCATTGAGACCGAGGCTGCGATGCTGCCTCGCGATATTCGCATTGTCTGGCGAGCACGGCGGATCTACTTGGGCTTGAGGGACTAGCGCTGGCACTGGTTGAGCTGGCTGCCCATATCGACGGTGACGAGGTTGAGCATCGGTTGGGCTGGTTATGACTAGCCCGATCAAAAGCGTGGTGATCAGGACTTTGAGGCATCGAACCTTGAGCATGGCTGGTGCTCCTTTCTGGTAAGCCGTTGGCGTTTAGACCGTTCTCCCACCCTACCGCAAGGTAAAGTGGAACGCGATACCTTGGCAGATTTTTAGGCGTTTGTCTATCCCCATGTTTCACGTTTCAGGTTTCATGGCTATAATCTCGACATGGCGTATAAACCTGTGGTTTTGTTGATAGTCGACGGTTTGGGTGTGGCTCCTCCAGCCGATGGGAACGCCGTTAGTGCGGCTAAGATGCCAGTTTTTCATCGTTTGATCGAGTCTTATCCTGCCATGACGCTGCAAGCCTCTGGCTCGGCAGTGGGTTTAGGCTGGGGAGAGATGGGTAACTCGGAAGTCGGACATCTGACGATTGGAGCCGGTCGGGTATTTTATCAAAGCTTACCGCGTATCAATTTAGCCATCGAAAGTGGTGAATTCGCTGCCAATAAAGCTTTTCAAAAGACCCTTGAGCATGTGCAAAGCCAGCATGGTGCTATTCATCTTGTCGGGCTAGTTTCAACGGGAGGCGTACATTCCTCGCAGGCACATCTGTACGCCTTACTTGAAATGTGCAAACACGCCAAGGTTGCCCGCGTTTATGTGCACGCTTTTTTAGATGGACGTGACACGCAGTATCGTTCAGGTCTAGGTTTTATTGACGAGTTGGAGGTAAAAATGAAAAATCTTGGCATTGGTGAAATTGCCAGCGTGGCTGGACGTTTTTATGCCATGGATCGTGATAATCGCGTTGAGCGCACTCAAAAAACCTACGAAGCCATTGCCGCTGGTCGTGGAGAAGTCGCCGAGAGTGCCCAGGTGGCCATTGAGGCGGCTTATGCTAAGGGTGTCTACGACGAACAATTTGTGCCCACGGTCATTCAGCGCGCTGGTCATCCAGTCGGCGTACTCACTTCTGGCGATGGTGTCATCTGTTTTAACTTTCGTGCCGATCGTATGCGCCAAATTGTCAAGGCGTTTTGTTTGCCAACTTTTACTAAGTTCGAACGCAATACTTACTTGACACACATGTTTTACACCACCATGATGGAATATGAAAAAGACCTACCAGTTGAAGTCGCCTATCCACCGTACCTGATTGAAAATTGCCTGGCACGAGTTGTTTCCGAGGCTGGTTTACGCCAACTGCATATCGCCGAGACCGAAAAATATGCGCACGTCACCTTTTTCTTGAATGGTATGCGCGAGGCAGCTTTTGCTGGTGAAGATCGGGTCATCATCCCTTCGCCGCCGGTTTCAAGTTACGATCAAGCTCCAGAGATGTCACTCACAGCCATTACCGATTACATTATCAAAGATATTGCCCATGCTAACCATGATTTATTGATCGTTAATCTCGCCAATCCTGATATGGTCGGCCACACTGGCAATGAAGCGGCCACTGTGATGGCTTGTGAGGCTGTTGACAAAACTTTAGGACAAATCGCAGAGGCAGTTTTAACCGTCGGCGGAGTGATGCTTATCACGGCTGACCATGGGAATGCCGAAGAAGTGAAGAATCTGGTCACGGGCGAGATGGATAAGGAGCACTCCACCAATCCTGTGCCCTGCATTATCGTTGCCAAAGATTTGGAAGGTATGAAGGCACCGAGCGGCGACGTGGTAGGTGGTGATCTAGCTTTCACGCCGCCAGTTGGTATGCTCGCCGATGTGGCACCAACAGTTTGTAAGTTGTTGGGTATAGCTCCAGCCGCCGACATGACTGGTCAACCCTTAGTGTAGGTGCTGGTTTTACGTTTTATTAAACACAAGTCTTATGTTCAATGAGCTTACTCTCATGCACGCCCTACAGGCACTCTTATTGGATACAGCGTGGGCAAAAATGGCAACGATAGTGGCGGCACGTTGGTTGATTTATGTTCTGCCGATCGGCGTACTGGCAGCTTGGTACTTAAAACGTGTGCCTCTGCGCGCTCTTGAGGAGATGTTTTGGTCGGTGTTGTTGGCTGCAGTCATCACCTTTTCAGCCGAATTAGTGCTTGGTCGAGGGCGACCGTTCGTCACAGATCCAACGCTCGTTACGCTCGTGCCGCGCCCCCACACTATGAGTTTTCCCTCGGCACATGCTTCGATCGTTTATGCGTTGGCTCTGACCTTGTTTGCATGGAATCGTACCTGGGGCATAGTCGCTCTCATCATGGCGGATATGATCGTCGTCGGTCGCGTGGTAGTCGGCGTGCATTATCCGACGGACGTCTTGGCTGGGCTCGCGGTGGGAGTATTTTCCTTTACGCTGGTACGTTGGGTAAAAGGTGAAAAGATGTTGCGTGTTTCATGATCACTTATGTCACGTTTACTCTACCTGTTCGTCTTATTGTTTATCGGTGCCAGTGTCTGGCTAGTTGGACCATCCGTCTATCGTGGCGTGAGCCGTCACCTGCACCCAGTGCCCGTGCCATTGACTCGTGTTGAACGTGAAATTCGTGTGATCGAAGGCTGGAATGTGGATGAGCAAAGAGACCAATTGAACAGTTTGGATCCAAGTTGGGGGAAAAAGTGGCGGGATTTGGCGGGTCAAGCTGGCAATCAAGGCACATTTGATCCAGCCTTGCGGATCGAGTTTGTGTTTTTGCGAAGCTTGCCGGTCAGCCGTTCGTTGGATGGCTATCTTTTTCCTGACACTTATCGCGTTTGGGAAGATGAAATGCCGCAAGGGCTGTTACGTAAGCAATTGCAAACTTTTGATGAACGCGTGTATGTGCGTTTTAAGGATGCGTCTTTGCCAGCTCCGCTCAAAAACTTTGACGAAGCTATCATCTTGGCCTCGATCATCGAAAAAGAGGTGCGTTCCCCCGAAGACAGGCAGATCGTGGCGGGCCTATTTCTTCGTCGCTTAAAAGAAGGCATGGCACTACAAAGCGATGCGACGCTGACTTATATAACTGGTTCCAAGCGAGGTCGGGCTACACTAGCTGAAACTAAGCTAGATTCGCCCTATAATTCCTACCAGCATCGAGGTTTGCCGCCCAGTCCCATTTCGAGCCCAGGCCTCTCGGCGGTTGAGGCGGTGTTCGCGCCAACCAAAACGTCCTTTCGCTATTTTCTCACCGACGAAGACGGCAAGGTGCTGTATGCTAGTACGCTTGAAGATCATGTGCGCAACAAACGGAAAGCTGGTTACTGACTATCCACTCCGTCCCTCGTCCAACTCGTGCCACTTCCCCTTATTTTAAGGGGAAGTCTAGGGAGACTGCTGCCAACGTCGTTCCACTCTCTCCCCTTAAGATAAGGGGAGACGCCCAAGTCTGCGCAGGGCAGAGGGGATAGTTGCAGCCTTTCGACACTTCTTGATCTATTTATGTCCGTCTTCATCCTCCAAAATCAACCCTCTCTTTCACCTCGTCAGATTGATTATTCCAAGGAATTAAATCAAGCGCAGCTCGATGTCGTCCTCGGCGGAGATGGCCCGTGTCTGGTATTGGCGGGAGCTGGTTCGGGTAAGACGCGCACGCTCATCTATCGCGTGGCTTATCTGCTTGAACACGGACTCGATCCATCATCAATCCTGCTTTTAACCTTTACCAACAAAGCTGCTCGCGAAATGCGCGGGCGCGTTGAATCGCTTTTGGGTACAGAGGCGCAAGGTATTTGGGGCGGCACCTTTCATGCGATTGCCAATCGCATTTTACGTACTTTTGCCACCACCGTTGGTTACACCTCAAGTTTCTCGATCCTTGATCAAGAAGACGCGCGTGCTTTGATCAAAGTCATCCTTAAAGAGCTGAAAATTGATCCTAAAGCACGACGTTTTCCTTCGACAGCCGTGGTGCAAGCCATGATCTCATACGCTCGCAACGTGCAACGTCCGCTTTCAGATGTCGTAGCTTGGAAGCATCCTAATTTCGTAGCGTTTGTACCTGAAATTGAGACTATCGCGCTGCAGTATCAGCAGCGTAAAAAAGCGGCGAATGCGATGGACTTTGATGATCTACTCACGCTGCTTGCTAGCCTGCTCGAGGATCATGTTCACGGTCGACACATCGCGGAACCTTTTAAGTACATTCTGGTTGATGAGTTTCAGGATACCAACGCTATTCAAGCGCGCATCGTCAGAGGCTTTGCCAAGGCACATCAAAATGTACTGGTGGTGGGGGATGATGCCCAATCCATCTACGCTTTTCGTGGGGCTGATGTGAAAAATATCTTGTCGTTTCCTCGCGAATGGACGAACACTAAGGTTTTTAAGTTGCTCACCAACTATCGATCAACGCCGCAGATTCTTGAGGTAGCCAATGCATCGCTAATGCATAATCGTGAGCAATTTCAAAAAGATTTGGTGGCGGTGCACAAAACGGGAGATAGACCAAAACTCATTCCCGCCGCCTCGGCTGCGCAAGAGGCGCAATACGTTGCCGAGCAAATCTTGGCACTGCGTCACGAGGGCACGGCCTTGCGTAATATGGCGGTGCTGTTTCGTTCGAGCGCGCACTCGCAGGCACTGGAGTTTGAGCTCATGCGCCGTGACATCCCGTACGAGTATCGCGGTGGACAGAAGTTTTTCGAGCGCGCCCATATCAAAGACATCGTATGTTTTTTGCGCGTCGCTCACAATCCGCAAGATGAGGTGGCTTGGCTGCGCATTCTTGGTCTACAAACGGGCATCGGTGAGGCTTCGGCGAGTGCCATCGCGACACAAGTTAAAGTTGCGACCGAGTTCGGTCACGTTCTCATATCTGCCAATGCTCTCCATGTGCCAAAACGTGCTCAAGATGGCTGGCGTGAGTTTCTGGCTATCGCGCATGACATTGTCGCAAGTGGAAAAACACCCGCGCACATGCTTCGTGCCGTTTCCTCGTCCACTTATCGTGATTATCTAGAACGCGAGTATCCAAACTGGCGTGAACGATTGGAAGATCTCGAGCAACTTGCGTTATTTGCCGAAACCTACCAAGAAGTCGGTCAATTTTTGGATGATATCGCGCTCTACGATGAAGTTGTGGCTGGTCGAGATGGTGGTTCGACGAGCGCGGCACGAGCCGGAGCCTCCGATGAAGAACGGATGATACTTTCCACTATCCATCAAGCCAAAGGTCTTGAATGGGACACGGTCTTCATTCTCCACCTCGCCGAAGGTGCCTTTCCCTCACGACGCGCTCTCGCCGAAGATGGCATGGAGGAAGAACGCCGCCTCTTTTATGTTGCCGTCACCCGTGCGCGCAAGCGCCTCTTTCTCACCTATCCGATGACGAGTGGTTACGACACGCTTCAATTCAGTCAACCAAGCACTTTTATCGAGGAGATTCCCGCTCGCTTGTTTGAGCGCGGC
>CAZDER010000023.1:0-8279 GCA_964504505.1 uncultured Gammaproteobacteria bacterium
GCAAAATAACCCATCGCGCTCTGGTTTTTGGGTGCGATAATTGATGGTCTCGGGCTTAGTGATCTCGCCATATGACCAACCGCGGATAGTGTCCGGGGACGCGAGGCGCAAGCGAATGGCATCGAAGTCCGTCGTTTTGATGTTCTCGGTTTGGAAGAACGCCATAGATTATAGATGTTGGACGGTTGGTGAATTAGAGATCAGCTGGTGCAGGACCCCACTCTTCTTCAGCTTCGTTGACAAGGGCTGGTTTAGGTCGCAGATGTTCTGGGCGCGGCGTGGCTTCTTCAATGCGCTTACCATCCTTCAACAGTTCCACATCAAGACACAAACCCTTTAATTCACGCACTAAGACGTTGAAAGACTCTGGCACGTTGACTTTGCGGATGGGCTCGCCTTTGATGATTGCTTCGTAGGCTTTAGAACGGCCGGGCACATCGTCGGATTTGATAGTGAGGATCTCTTGCAAAGTATGCGCAGCGCCATAAGCCTCAAGTGCCCAGACTTCCATCTCTCCAAAACGCTGACCGCCAAACTGCGCCTTGCCACCCAATGGTTGCTGGGTGATGAGCGAGTAGGGACCAATCGAACGTTGATGCACCTTGTCATCCACCATGTGGTTAAGCTTGAGAATATAGATAAAACCCACCGTCGGTTCGTGGTCGTAAGCATCGCCGGTGCGACCATCAAACAGCGTGATCTTGCCCGATTCTGGGAAACCAGCTTTTTTGAGTTCGGCGCGGATCGTAGTTTCAGGCACGCCATCAAACACAGGCGTGGCAACGGTGTAACCGAGCGCATTAGCCGCGAGACCCAGATGTGTTTCCAAAATCTGTCCCAAGTTCATACGCGAAACCACGCCAAGCGGCGAGAGAATCACATCGACCGGCGTACCATCTTCCAAAAACGGCATGTCCTCGACTGGCACGATTTTAGAAATGACGCCTTTGTTGCCATGACGGCCAGCCAATTTGTCACCAGCTTGGATCTTACGCAGATCGGCCACGGTTACCACGATCTTTTTGAGCACGCCCGGCTGCAATTTGTCGCCAGCCTCGCGTGAGAAGATGGTGATATCAATAACTTTACCTTTTTCGCCGTGCTCTAAATACAACGAAGAATCGCGCACATCGCGAGCCTTCTCACCAAAAATAGCGCGCAACAGCTTTTCTTCGGCCGAGAGATCGGTTTCGCCTTTAGGCGTAATCTTGCCACACAAAATATCGCCAGATTTCACCTCGGCACCCACGCGCACGATGCCTTGTTCGTCCAAATTGCGCAGTTTCTCTTCGGAAACATTGGGGATATCGGAGGTCACGACTTCTACGCCGAGCTTGGTATCACGCACTTCCAACTCATGATGCTCAATGTGAATCGAGGTAAAACGATCGGTGTGCACCAAACGCTCCGACAAAATAATGGCATCTTCATAGTTGTAACCATCCCAACTCAAAAAAGTACACAACAGGTTTTGACCGAGGGCAAGCTCGCCATTTTGACACGAGGTGCCATCCACCAACACTTCACCGGCATAGACTTTTTGACCCTTGTTGACGAGTGGACGTTGATTGATACACGTCGAGCTGTTCGAGCGTTGAAACTTGGTAAGATCGTAGCGATGTATGCGGCCGTCTTCGGTTTGAAACTCGATATGTTTACCATCAACCGCGACTACCAAACCATCTTCAGGCGCGATGAGGGCGTGACCAGAATCAATAGCAGCGCGACGCTCAACGCCAGTGCCCACAATCGGCGCATCGGCACGAATACACGGCACAGCCTGACGTTGCATGTTGGTGCCCATCAAAGCGCGATGACCATCGTCGTGTTCCACAAACGGGATGAGAGAAGTGCCAATCGACAGGATTTGCTTGGAGGAAACATCAACGTAGTCGATTTCATGCACATCAACCACGGTCGGCTCGCCATTTTTACGCACACTCGCGCGCGCCTCTAAAAAGCGACCTTGGCGATCAAGCGGCGTAGTGGCTGGCGCCGTAGTCCCGCGTTCTTCAGTAAAAGCATTTAGATAGACGATCTCGCTCGTCACATACGGCGTGATAGGCACTTCAGGAATGGAGACTTTTTTGAGTTTTTCAGCAAGTTTGGCATCGACTTGCTTACCGGCTGCGGCGACAGTTTTGCCTTCGCCATCGCTCACATCCACCCGTAACGTCTCACCGATAGCATCTTGACCATCATTTTTAGCCCAGCTTTTGACTTTGCGATATGGCGTTTCGATAAAACCATACTCATTGATGCGGGCGTAACAAGCCATGTGGCCGACGAGACCGATGTTTGGACCTTCGGGAGAGGCGATCGGACAAATACGACCATAGTGGGTACGATGCAAATCGCGCACATCAAAGCCAGCCCGTTCGCGAGTCAGTCCGCCTGGACCCATCGCCGACAAACGACGTTTATGCTCAAGCTCGGACAGTGGGTTGGTTTGATCCATGAACTGTGACAGCTGTGAACTCATGAAGAACTCGCGCACCGCCCCGATGACTGGACGGGCATTGATAAGTTTGGCGGGTGTGATAGCCGTAATATCCAGCGTTGACATGCGGTCTTTAACAATGCGTTGCATGCGCGCCAGTCCGATTCGGAAACGGCTTTGTACCAATTCGCCTACGGCACGCACACGGCGGTTGCCCAAGTGATCAACGTCGTCTGGCTCCTCTTGCGAGATATTGAGGCGGATCAGCTCACGTAAAATGTTGACCAAATCTTCTTTAGTCAAAATGCGATTAGCCTCTTTAGCGATGTCTTCGCGCAGTGCTGGCAAACCAAAACGTTGGTTAAACTTGTAGCGACCGACTACGCCCAAATCATAGCGATCGAAGTTAAAAAACATGGCGTGGATCAAAGAACGCGCGTTATCCGCCGTCGCCAAATCACCAGGACGGATGCGCCGATAGATCTCGATATAACCATCTTCTTCGTTCTTGGCTGCATCTTTCCCTAAGGTTGACTCGATGTAGTGATTGAGCGGATGAATGTCCACTTCAGTAAATAGCTGGTTGATTTCCTCGTCACTGCCTACGCCAAAAGCCCGCAAAAGCGAGGTAGCCGCCACTTTGCGTTTACGATCTATCTTGACCCACAGCACGTTGTTGGCATCCGTCTCAAACTCAAGCCATGCACCACGGTTGGGGATGATTTTAGCCCCATAGTAACGGCGGCCATGCATGAACTCGGCGGTAAAAAAAGCACCTGCCGAACGCACCAACTGCGACACGGCTACACGCTCGATGCCATTGATGATAAAGGTGCCGCGTTTAGTCATGACGGGGATATCACCAAGGTAGACCTCTTGCTCACGATCAATGCCGGTGCGTTTGTTGACTAACTTAGTTTTGACGCGCAAGGGTGCTTCAAAATTGACGTTCTTCTCTTTGGAGGTCTTCTCATCAAACTTGGGTTCGTCGACGTAATAGTCAACGAAATAGAGCTCGAGATCGCGACCGATAAAATCCTTGATCGGCGAAATCTCTTTGGTCAGCTCACGAATCCCCTCTTCCAGAAACCAACGGTAAGAAGCTTTTTGGACATCGATCAGGTCGGGCAAAGCCATGGCATCACGGGCGGCCGTAAAATAGCGGCGCTCCTCGGCTTTAGGAGCTTGCCGGCGGAACATCATAGTAGGCATGGTGCTCTGGATTGGCACGCGAATCCGTTGGTCTCGAGACGATCTAGGGGCAAGAAAGGTCAGCCAGAGAGAGATCGTGACCGAGGAGCAGACTCAAAAAGGGTGAATCGTCTTAAAACGTCAAGTCACGTTTAATTGTCCCAAGTACGAAAAACACCCCCCAACTTTTTGGCTATGTTGAGAGGAAATTACGCAAGTTGCATGGCGGTGTGAGACATGCGAGGACGATTAGGTTGACGACCTCGAAACACGCCGTCCCGAGACTGTCAAACCACTTGAAGTAGCCGAATATTAGCAACGAACCGCCCAGCCGTCAAGCCGAGACGTCAAGCCCTCAAATATGTTTATCACCCCTTGACAAAAGTCCCAAAAAGAGGTATCCTATCTCTTTAAGTTGTGCTGGTATTTGATCCTTTGAAAGGTGTTGCTGACGGACCTTCTGAGAGCCTCGAAAGAGGTACTTTCGGAAGCCACCCTTGAAGACGGTTGGTTCTGGTTTCGACTGGAACCTCTCATCATCAAGCCCATGGGACTGCTCTCGTTTCGGCGAGCTGCTTCCCGCCCCGTCATCAGCACTTTGCACAGGATCGCTTTACAACGACGCAGAGATGAGGAGAACCTCGCTTGCCCCGAACCCGGGCAGTAAGCGAGACGAGCTCAACCTTCCCGACGGCGGATACGTCTGCCTCCCTCGAAGGCTGTGTTCATTGAGTGAATGGTCTTCGGACCTACCCACTCATCTTCTCATCTCTGCGGCGTTTTTTTTATTCCTCATTCCATTTCCATCAAGTAGCACGAGGCAGGGCTTTTTGCTGTTGAGGACTGTTTGAGGAATCCAAAAACGGATTGATAGACTGACGAGTTCCGCAGACAGCAAAAAGCCCTGCCTCGTGCTACTTGATGTTTACACTTTTTCCAACACCGCCACCAATAAATCCTCACTCGGCAAATCTTTGCGCGCAATCTTTAGGCGATTAGTATCTTGACGCTGACACACACCCAGCTCTTTGCAAAAAGCATCAGCCGTACCTAGCACCTTTTTTAAGCCTTCCACATGATGATACAACGGTACAACCACGCGTGGCTCGATGGCACTGATGGTTTCAATGGCTTGCTTGGCACTCAAGCGGTCATCACCGCCGATGGGTAGGAGTAAAATATCAATATTTTCAAGCTTACCCAGCTCGTCATCCGTCAAAGCTCGATCGGCTCCGCCTAAAAAACCAACTGACATACCCTCGATCTCAAAGCGATACAGGAGCGTGTGTGGCCAAGGATGCGTGGCATCTGTGAGCGGGATGGCATACGCAAACACGCCGTTGACCTCGAACTCGCCGGGGTCTGCAATCACAAACGGCTTAGTCTCAAACACGTTCAAGGGGAAACGCTCCTTGCGTTGATGTGAAAGTGCCACCAAGGTCGGCGACAAGCTGCGTGGAAACTTTATGCCAGCTGTCTCGGTCTCAAATGGATCGGTGACCAACATCGCCGTTTGATCGCCGTGCTGCGATTCGATGCGTACACTCGTAAGCCCATGCCAAAAAATTTGCATAATCCTCCAAAACAAAAAACGAAGTTAAAGTGCTTGTTTAAACTCCTCGACCATCGGAACTTGCTCCGATTCTAGCCCATAATGCTCCGCCAGCGCAACCGCTGTCCAATCGGCGACAACCAAAGCCCGACACATACGCTCCAAACGCTTGACACCCTCTAAATCAAACTCAACGACAGGCAAACCACGCTCGCGATACAGCTGCGCCGTGACTTGCATACGACGTTGAATACGTTCGTGATCATGACTGTCGCGTAGAAACACAAAAGTAAATCGCTCTGACAATAGTTGACTCATTCCGCGTGCATCAAACCCCGTCATTTCGTTATGGTTAAGCTCGGGCACCAGATTGTAAAAGGCGGGTAGCTTGCCTGTTTCGTTGAACTTTATCTTCCAATTGTAAGCGAGACAGGCATTGGCAGTACTGGCATAAATCACTGGCACTCGCTCGCGGAGCGTCACGGCTAGCTGCTGTCCAGCTAGCTCGAGAGTGGCTGGTTCAAGCTGTTGTGCCAGCTGCGTCATCTCGCTTGCCAGCTCTTGAATAGACAGCAGGCTCATAAGTCCGCGCAAGCTAAAGCCTAGTGCCGAACGCGGTTGGATGCCGGTGTTAGGCAGTTGCACATACGGTACCCGATCGCGCTTAGCAAGCTCGATCAGCTTGCCACCCGCCGCCATCACGGCACGTGGCATTTCCTTGGCTTGCGCCGCGGCGTAAGCGTCAAGCGTCTCTTCAGTGTTGCCAGAATACGAGCTGGCGACCAAAAGCGTGTGAGGCGCGTCAGTCTGGCTGACGTAAGGCAAGCCATAATCCGACCACACGCGGATGGGACGCTCTGGCAACAAACTCGCCAACATATCCGCCGCCAAATGCGAGCCACCCATGCCAGCCACCACCACTTCACGATGAGGTGCCACAGCCCCCTGCTCCAACCGAGGCTCAAAGGCAAACTGCTTGGCAAAACCCAAAATAGCATCACGCATCATAATAACCAGCATCAAACCACACGCGCAGGCTCCACGCTACCTTGAAAACACAAACCCCTTGCGAGCAAGAGGTTTGTGTAAATAATAAAGAACGTTAAAAAACTTACTGCTGCGCTGGCAATCCCACAGTAGTTACGTTACTGCCCACATTCACCAACGAATTCAACACGAAATTAGAAATTGCGAAGGCAGCAACAATAATTACCAAACCGATAATCGCATTCTTAATCATCTTTTGAGCTTGTTCTGCTTTCGTTTCTTCACCACCCGAAGTCATCCACAAGAAACCAGCCCAAAGCATATAACCCAACAACACAATGCCTAGAAAACCCAAGACAACGTTAATAAGATTGCCCGCAATCTGATAAACGTTAGCACCTGTTCCCAGACCGGCTGTGCTGCGAACGGTACCAACTGTTCCAACTGCATTGTCAAATGGATTAGCCGCTAGCGCGACGGCGGGGGTTGTGGCTAAAAGGAACGCGGCGGACCCGATCTGGGTCAAAGAGTGTTTAAGTTGCATAGTAAAGTGAGTATAGCAAATGAGAAAAAAATCTGCACGTTAATTTTTAAGTTGGTGGCACTCCTTGTGCAGGTGTCGCGACTGGACCCGTGGAAATGACGCTTAACTTATCGAGTACAAAACTGGAAATCGCGAAAGCCGATACCACAATGATAAGCCCAATCACAGCCTGACGCAACATCTTCATAGCACTCTCCGCCCCCTCCTTCTCGCCACCCGAGGTCATCCACAAAAAACCAGCATACAGAGTATATCCCAACACCAAGATACCAACTAAACTCAACACGATGTTGATAACTCCACCCGCGATTTTGATCACGCAAGTGGAAAATGTGCCTTCGCAAAAGTTTTGCAGCCCAGTCGAACCTACCGCCGCATGAATCCCAGCCGAAACCGAAGCCACACCACGCGGCGCGGAAGGAGCAGCATCGGGAGCGCCAGGAGTCGCCAACACCAAGGTTGGCACTAAGAAAGCTAGGAGAAGAAAAGAGATGATGCGAGACATAAGTGATGGTTAGAGAGGAGCACAATGACCCAGTTGGCACGTTGCAAGGCAAGTCTGTTCTTGAAGTTGGATTTCTCTTATTCGAGCAGGAGACATGTCGGTGCCTGCGCTAACACCGCCTGTCGATTCCCCAGCCGTCAACGTAGTTGGTCCACCTGAATCAGCTAACCCATTCCGCCTCCTGTCAGCCGCGCATTGCTCACTGCACAAACGAAAGCCGTCGGGACTACGACACGACGGAGCCATCTCCACCTCTCCCGAACCCATCGTGCACCGAGCTTGGCAGTCGCCGATACAATTTCGGCTACAAGTCTCAAACGCTGCCCCGCCTGTAGTGCCTGCTTCAACAGTGCATCTTTGTCTCATACAAGCGGCGGTACAACCAACTTGAGTGCAACCGCTGGCAAAAGGATCAGCCGTGGTAGATGAATTTAGCGTGGACGGGGATGGTTCACTAGCAGGCGGCGTTGAGGTAAAGGTCTCGCCGACAAGATGCACGACCATACTGGAAAGCGTGTAGGAAAATCCGACTAGGATGATGCCGATCACCGCGTTTTTGATCACGGCACGAGCAGATTCAATCTGTTTTTCTTCTCCGCCTGACATCATCCATAAAAAACCGCCATACAGAATATAGCCCACTAAGGCTACACCCAGTATCCCCAATACGATGTTGATGATCGCTGCCACGATAGTGCCTACGCATAAACTCGTGCTACAAATATTGCTCAAGCCAGAGGCCGCCCCAGCTGATGTCAACGTGCCGCGCAGCGCGGCATCGGCTGCCCACGTCAAAGATGTCGTCGCCGCAAACAGAGCTACGCTGGTACAAAAAACTGATACTGATCGAAACGTTTGCATAAAAACCTGTCCTAAAGGAGCGAGGTAACCCCGCTCCTTTAGGTTGATCTTACCTTACGGCGTCACACTGACACCTTGTTGGGTCTCGGTGACCAAACGACCGATCACGAAACTGGTAATTGCCCAGGCGGAAAGAATGATTGCCAAACCGATAATACCAGCAAAAATTAAATTACGCGCCTCAGCTGTTTTGGTTTCA
>CAZDER010000024.1:0-8139 GCA_964504505.1 uncultured Gammaproteobacteria bacterium
GATGGTCAAGTACGCGGGTAATACTTGGTTTGCGATGAAGGTGAGCTTCTCCAATCAAATGTACGACTTGGCGCAAAAGATGGGCGTTGATTATGATGAAGTAAAAGAATGCATGGCGGCAGACAAGCGCATCGGTCGCACGCATCTAGACATTTTTCACAAAGGCTATCGCGGCTATGGCGGCAAGTGCATCCCCAAAGACACGCGCGCCCTGATCCAGCTGGCGGCGTCAAAAGATGTGGTGTTGACGCTGCTCGCTGCTGCCGAAGCTTACAACAACGCCCTAGTCGCAGCCCAGAATATGGATATCCAGTGGCGCGAAGGCTCACCGAGGAAGAACTAGATATGTCTCTTTATCTCGTGACTGGCGGTGCTGGTTTTATCGGATCGCATCTCACCGAGGCGTTGCTTCGTGACGGTCATCAAGTACGCGTGCTTGATAACTTAGCGACTGGCAAGCGTGAGAATATTCCAGCTGGTGCTGTGTTTTTTGAGGCGGATTTTTGTGATGCCGAGGCGATTAGTCCTGCTTTCGTTGGCGTTGAGGGTGTTTTTCATGTCGGTGCTCTTCCGCGTGTGCCTCTTTCGATCGCGCAGCCAGTCGAAACTGCCAAGACCAACATTATGGGCACGCTGAACGTGCTCGTCGCCGCTCGTGATGCCAAGGTCAAGCGCGTGGTCTACAGCGCGTCCTCTTCCGCCTATGGTAATCAAGATCGTCTACCGCTCACTACCGACATGCGACCCAACCCGCTCAACCCCTACGCGCTCCAAAAATATGTTGGCGAGTTGTTTTGCCAACAGTTTGCCTCACTCTACGGCCTGGAAACAGTCTCGCTGCGCTACTTTAATGTCTACGGTCCACGGATGACTGACGATGGACCGTATGTCACCGTGATTGCGATTTTTATGCGTCAACTAAAAGCCGGCGAAACGCTCACGATTGATGGCGATGGCGAGCAGACGCGTGACTTGACTCATGTGAGCGATATCGTGCGTGCTAATCTAGCGGCGATGCAATCGGGTAAAGTTGGTAAAGGTGAGGTGTTAAACGTAGGCGGCGGTCAACGTTACTCTATCAATTTTATTGCCAGCAAGATCAGTTCAAATAGCCTGCATCGCGAGTCACCGCGCGGCAAAGGCGAATCACGCGATACGCTGGCAGATATTTCCTTAACTAAAAACCTGCTCGACTGGGAGCCTACGGTCGAGTTTGAGGCAGGACTGGAAGATCTTTTACGAGCGGAGGGGATTAGGGAAATATCTCCCCCTGCCATCGCTCCGCTTGGTGTCCCCCTCTTATCTTAAGTGGGGGGCAACGCGTTCAACACAAAAGCGTCACTTCTCCTTAAGATTATCTAGCTCTCCACTTAAAATAAGGGGAGACGTCGCGAGTTAGACGAGAGACAGAGGGGATAGGTCGTTACGTTCCTTGTCGTCTCACCACAATCCCCACGGTCTTGAGCAAGATCGCGAGGTCGAGCATGAGTGAGCGATGTTTGATGTAGTAGAGGTCATACTGAAGTTTCTTGAGATTATCTTCCAGACTTGAGGTGGGAGTGAGAAAACGCACTTGAGCCCAGCCTGTCAGTCCAGGCTTGGTGAGATGGCGCAGATTATAGTAGGGCATGCGTTCGATGAGTGGTGCTACGAACTCTGGACGTTCGGGTCTTGGACCGATAAATGAGAGATCGCCGCGCAGCACGTTCCAGATTTGGGGGAGCTCATCAATGCGCAATTGGCGGAGAACGCGTCCAAGTGGAAAAAGACGAGGATCAGTTTTGGTTGAGACGGTAAATTGCGGACCATCTTTTTCGGCGTTCAGATACATGGTGCGAAATTTCCAAATGCGCATGGTTTTGCCGTGCCGTCCCACGCGCGTTTGGGAGTAAAAAATAGGTCCGCGTGAACTGGCGAAGATTATAGCAGCCACGATCGGCGTGCAGAGTAGGGTGAAGATGGCAAAGGGAACAGCTAATAAAATGTCGGTCACGCGCTTAAAAGACTCGTAAGCAGTCTTGTCTGACTCGTTCAGGTGCTGTAGAAACCAACTTTGGTTGACGTGCGACAGAGGGATGCGGCCAGTGGTCGCCTCTTCTAGTTCTGCACGATCAAGAATGGTTACTTGGGCAAACAGCGTTTTGTAGAGTGCGTTGGTTATATCTGGCGCATCATTTAGCAGCCGTGTGCCGAGCACGATAGTTTGGATGGCGCTGGTGCGGATGGTTTGCTCAAGCTGGTCTGTATTCTCAATCCATTGGATGGACAAGGCACGATCTGGTTCGCCTTGCGTGATAATCGCTGCGACTAGGTCTGCGCCGAGAGAGCTGGTGTGCAAGAGCGCGTAGACTTGACTGGCATCTTGCGTCGAACCTATGAATAAGACGCGCTCGCGCTCAAACTTGCCGACGATGAAGCGATGAAAAACCAGACGCCAGGCGTAACCGACGAGGAGCGCGATCACAAAGTAGAGGATCAGATTGGTACGTGGAGCGATGCCAAAGATGGGGATAAGATAGAAAAACCCAAACGCCACTCCAAGGTTAGCGATCATGCCTTCGAGGTAGGCGCGAAAGAGGCGTAAGGTGTCCTGTCCGAGGGCTAGATCATAGAGACCAGCGATGTAGAAACCTATACACCAAAGGAGCGTCACTAGGCTAAACGGAACAAGGTGGGTTGGCCAAAAGCGAAGATCGCCGTAACGGATGAGCAGCGTAAAAATGACGCAGGCCTCAAGCAGCAAGATATCTCCCGTTATGAGGATGAGGCGTTTAAGGCGTTGTTGGGCTTGGAGCATATTTGTGTGACGTACTGGCGACTATCCCCTCTGTCTCTCGTCGAACTCGCGATATCTCCCCTTATTTTAAGTGGAGAACTTATGCTTTAGAGCCGAACACGTTCTCCCCCGCTTAAATTAAGAGGTGGACGCCGAGTGGAACGATGGCAGGGGGAGATATTGGTTGCGTGACAGTATTTTACTATTGACGTTCATACGGTAGACTGCGCACATGCAACTTGTCCAACGCGCGCTCGTTTATCTTGGCTGTCTAGCGGTGACTGTGCTTGGAGCTGCTACGGTTCACGCCAAAACCATTCCCAACGATCCGCGCTGGCAAGATCAATGGTATCTACGTCAGATTCATGCGCCAGAGGCGTGGGCAGTGTCTACTGGTACGCAGCGCGTGATCGTGGCGGTGATTGATGGCGGGGTGGATATAGGCCATCCAGATTTACGCGAGAATATTTGGATTAACTCGCGTGAGCAAGCAGGTGATAAAATAGATAACGATCGCAATGGCTTTGCTGATGATCTGCATGGCTGGAACTTTGTGACTAAGAGTCCAGACGTACGTCCAGTGTTTGAGCCGGTACAACTCGAGGACACCTGGAGCCACGGCACGATGGTGGCCTCGCTCATAGGTGCTAAAGGCAACGATGGCATCGGCATGGCTGGAGTGGCGTGGAACGTTCGCATCATGCCGCTCGTGGTCTTGGATGCCGAGGGGATTGGGACTACGGGTCACATTATCCAAGCCATTCGTTATGCGGTCAACATGGGCGCACAGGTAATCAATTTGAGTCTAGTCGGCTATGACAACGATCCAGCACTAGATGAGATGATCCGTCGGGCGACTGATGCGGGCGTCGTGATCGTGGCAGCTACAGGCAATGATGAAACTTCAAAACCGGGCACAGACCTTGATGTTACGCCAGGCTATCCTGTGTGTGCAGATGTGGGGCGTGATGCGGTGATCGGGGTTGGCGGCACGGATGTCTTGGACCAAAAGGCTCCTTATGCTAATTTCGGTAAACGGTGTACCGATCTTTCGGCGCCAGGTCACTCGCTTTTGGCTGCAAGACCAAGCTATCCGCATCAGAAGAGCCAGTTTGTCCGCCCAGTGCCTAACTATCGCGAGGGAGTGATCGGTACTAGCCTGGCGGCACCATTAGTCTCGGGTGCGGTGGCGTTGCTCAAGTCCGTGCATCCTAGCTGGACGCCGCGTGAAATTCGTGCGCGTTTATACGAGACAGCGGATCCTTTGGACGCGACTACGCCACGCGGGACCAAGAGCGCATTTGGTTATGGTCGGTTAAATATTGGTCGTGCGCTGCAAGAACCAATGCTATCAGCTACACCAGTCGCTCCAATTAGCACGTCAACCGCCATGGTGCCCATTTTAACGCCAGTTGTAGCTTCAATTACACGTCCAGAGTTAGCTCAACCAACTACGGTCTACTTGATCCGCTGGCGGCGCATGCGTATCGTACTGCCGCAAAGCGTACACTCTAAAACTAATCAAACCTCACGCTGATTTATGCTCTCACCTGTGCTTGATCGAGTTTTCCCGCTATTTCCAGCTTCATGGAGGCTGCATCGTGTTGAGCTTGAGCGTATGCTGCGTTTTGTGTTGGTTGGCGGCTTGTCATTTGTTTTCAATTATGGATTGTACGTACTTTTATCACGCGTTATTTGGACAATTGGCAATCGTACAGCGATCAATTTTGTCAGTACCTCCATTACCTGCGTGCTAAATTATCTTGCTCATCGAGCCTGGACGTTTCAATCGCAAGGTGCGCATGGAACGCAAGCTGCGCGTTACATCTTGGTAGCTTTAAGCGCGATTGGCTTGCAGTCGTTCCTGTTTTGGATCGGCTATCATGTTTTAGGAGCGCATGATTTAGTAGTTATTTTTGTGGTTGCCATTCTTATTCCTTTTTACACTTATCTTGCTCACAAGCTATTCACCTTTCGTGCCACGGGCATGATAACATAAAAACCTATGTCTGAACGACCTGTCATTTTTGAAAAAAAGAACGTCTTAGTCACGGGCGGAGCGGGTTTTATCGGCTCATTTTTATGTGAGGCCTTGCTCAAACAGGGCAATGCTCGCGTTATTTGTTTAGATAATTTTTCAACCAGCCAAGAATCCAATATCGATGGTTTGCTCAAACATGGCGATTTTGAGTTCATTCGTCACGATATCACCACGCCTTTCGATCCTGAAGCCTATCCCGAGCTGGCGCGTTTTCGGATTAAAGTGCAAGGCATTCAGGAAGTCTATAATTTGGCTTGTCCTACCAGTCCTAAGCGCTTTGAGCAATTTAAGTTACAGACGCTCTACGCTAATTCAATCGGCATGAAAAACGTACTGGATGTAGCCGATCGTTTTAAGGCGCGGCTGGTGCATGCCTCAACCTCGACAGTCTACGGCGGTCGTTCAGCCGATGGTCACGCCTTTCGTGAGGAGGAGTTTGGTTGTGTCGATACGCTCTCGGCGCGCGCCTGCTATGACGAAGGCAAGCGTTTTGCCGAAACTGTGTGTGCGACCTACGCTCAAGTCCAAAAGGTAGACGTGCGCATCGCGCGCTTGTTTCGTGTGTATGGTCCGCGAGCACCGCTCTACGAAGCGCACATGATTCCAGACTTTATTTTGCACGCTCTAGACCAAAAAGACCTAGAAATTTTTGGTGATGAAACTTTTCATACCTCGCTGTTGTATGTTTCGGATGCTGTCGAGGGTTTGCTCAAGATCATGAAGACCGCCACTGGACTAGGACCTATCAATATTGGCAGCGATGTGGATGCGCGCCTCGTCGATGTGGCGCAAAAAATCATAGATATGACCAGCTCAACGTCTAAACTCGTTTTTAAGGATACGCTCCTGTTTATGACTCCGCTAGGTTTGCCTGATTTGACTAAAGCTAAAGAGTCGCTCGGTTGGTTGCCGCTCGTGACGCTAGAAGACGGTCTCCGCCGCACAATTGAGTACACCGTGTCACATCGTTCGCTGTTGGGTTTGCAAGGGTTTGGAGCTTCATAGACTAATATGCTGGAAGGACTTTCACAAAAGCCACCTCGTCGTGAAACTGCTCGATCAGGGCGGCTATTTGATCCAAGAGGATCTCCGCTGGTGGCAGGAAGAGTGCTAGCTGCTCGTTCCGCACAGGAGATCGAGCATCATTCGGATATTGTTGTACCTGATTTAGGTAAGACCTTGCCCAAGGAGTTTCGGGATAAAATCACTGAAACGCTTTTCAGAAAAGGTTCGCTCTACGTTCCGAACGTGAAGGACGGAGAAAATATCGTACTCGATGTCGACACGGCTCCAGCAGACACGCGCGCCGAAAAGAAGCTAGAATATCTAGACTTTTCCGAGATGGAGATCGAAGCAGTGTTTGAGGCGCACACTCGATATAAAACTAATCTATCTTTTGGAGACACGCAGCAGCAAGGTATTTATCTAACGCATTTATTGGCGGCGGCTGGTTTTGATTCGGCAAATACAGACGATGACAATTACAGCTATGTGAGCGCCTTTATGCGAGGTGCGGCAGAGGCGATAGCCCAAGAACGCAAGCATAATCATACTAAAAAACCCTGTTTGGCTCGAGAAGCTTTTTTAGCTCAATTTTTTGCTACCAAGAAACAGATAGCTCATCCGTTGCCCGAGCAAGATGATGCTTCTAAAAAGCGTGGGAGAAAAATCTATCGTAAAGATGCGCCATATCGGCAGTTAAGCTTGCTGTTCATGCCCAAAATTTGGGATGACATGAATCAAGAGGAGCGCCTCTGGCTTTTGGATAGCGTGGTTACAGTGTACGAATACACAGCTAATCCAGCGGAGATTGACTCGCCTGAATTGTTTTTGCGCTTGACGCAGATTTTAGTGCAAGAGCAAGATGTGGGCGTAAGATCTCTTATCTACCTTTTATTTGATACGGTTCCGTACGCGCTTGTACCGCAAGAAGCGAAAAACGCTTTGGCACGAGTGATTGCTGAACGCAAAGAGTTTCAGGCTCCTATCGCTGTAGCGTTGCTGACTGATCTAGGCGATAAAACGGGTATTAAAAGCCATGATCTCGTCCAATTGCGGCAAGAATATTTGGTATTCCGACAAAACGTGCTTGATCGTCTCGCGCAACCTTCCGAGGAGCTGGCTGCTATGTCGTTTCCAGACTGGATGAAGCTGGTGCAGGATGTTGAGCATTTGAGTTTATTGAGTATCACTGATGATAAAGAAGAGGCAGATATATTGGCGCAAGAAAAGTTTGGCATCGAGCTTGAGCTGTCGCCTTATCAGTGTCTTGAGCAAGGCGGATATAGTGGTACCAACGCACTGTATATTTTAAGCGAAGCTGCAAACTAGACGCTTCATCAACTTGGGCTTGAACAAGGCTTGCAAAATGCGCAACGAGATCAGGGCTGCGTTGAAGTCAAAACACGCGGAGCGGTGTCAGTTAACGCAGAGGCGTTTCGTGCATTGCGGGAAACAGCGCGAGCGGTTGAACATATCGTACCAAGTGATGTTGTCACTTATCATTTGCATGTAGAAAAAGAGAAAAATAAGAACTGGCTGTCGCGTTTATTTCTGAAGTTCGAGCACAACGACTTAGGAACTTTAGAATTGCGTTCATTTCGTCCGCCTACACTGCTTTTAGCTCAACGAGGGCAGGTACAGCCTCGTACCAACCAGGTAGACGTGGTGGCGATTGAACGTAGCGTGCTTTTTAGCGTTTTGAGCACAGACGTGTTCGCCAAAGCAGAAGTAAAATGTTCTCCCGAGCTTCAGGATTTTTCTCCTCGTGAAGCTGTACGCAAACTGTTGGCTTTATCTTTATTCGGAAGCGATCCTCGTCAACGAGCGGCAGTGATCCAGCTCATGAACCGTCCACCGTTATTTCTAGGTAGTGGAGTCGTGTGTAAGGCTATTTTTTCATATATCCCTATCGAACAAGCAAACGCTTATGAACAAGCGGCGCAGCAGTTAGTCTATAGTGTGGAACAAGAAACGCTTTCCTCCATGTTTGAAGCAAGCGATGATCTTAGGTTAGCTATACGGCGGTATCAATCGCATCCTGCCTTGTCAGTGGAGGAGTGGAATGCTTTTTTTGAGCGTATCGTTGATAGTTTATGGGGAGCTAGCCTTTCTCAGGAAGAAAATTTGATTATTGCGGACCTGTTCGTGTTTGGCGGAAGATATGAGGGCGTGAACTTTGTTTTACAACAATTGCCTAATGCTCCTGCGGCGTCTCTTCATCGTTGGATAACTTATCTTCAGCAACATTTAAGCGGTGTAGAGGATTCGACTTGAACCGCACCCCGTATACTAGACACTGTTTCTGGATCCAACGTATCCT
>CAZDER010000025.1:0-3228 GCA_964504505.1 uncultured Gammaproteobacteria bacterium
AACGAGAAACATCGTGATGGAACATGAGGTAGTGAATGGTCAGCCACTCATGGAGCTCGTGATCGAGACGGCGAGGCGAATCAGCACGCTACGTGAAGAGAACGTGGCGATTACAGGTGTCCTGAAAACCATGGATGCAGCTCTCATCGTCGCCTACAGTCGGCTGAAAGAGGTTTGTAGGGTGCTCGGTGGTGTGCCTGGTCGCGTCACAAGCGGGGAATCACCGAAGAAAATAGTTCTTGAACTAGCTGTTCAAATCAGGCACGTACAGGCTCAATTGGAGACGGCAAGCCACGGTCTGTCGGCTAACAATCACGGCAGGGTCTCGGTCGCCCACGAGCTACCTTAAACGGCGTTGGCTCTGGAGACGGAGGTCAATGATCCATCATCAAGTTCACGATCTGATTAAGATCGCAGGCTGTCCGCGTAAGACAGACCTGACCCAAACAAAAAATACGCCCATCATTCGTCTTTCATCCAGTTTAGCTGGATTATCATCAAGGGTTGTCACCCCGATTCAAAACTGACGGCTCGACAGGAGCCTATCCTGTCCACACAAGCTTTTCTACCCGCTACGATGTCTGCGCAACATCAAGGCGGGTTTTATGTTTTATGATTATGTTGACATTCTAGCACGGATAGTTGATCTCGTGCTACTCTTGCTGTAAGTTTTACATCCAAGAATTATGCCAAAAATTGAGATCGTCTGGTCAAAACTTCTGCCGCTCAAAAATGATGAGATAAACAAGCTGGAAAAGTTTAGTGGAGTTTATCGTCTCTCAAAAAAGAAAGACGATAGCAAGTATTATGTTTTTTTTGTTGGAAGTGCTGAAGACATAAAAGAGAAGTTGCTGTCTCATATCTCTACCGACACTGATCGGGTCAAAGCACATATCGCTCAAGAGGATTGTTCTTTTAGATATGCACGTGTTACAGATAAAGGAATTCGCGAAGCCATTGAAAGGCAGCTCTACAGGCACTACCTTCCAGAGCTGAATCCTGAAGAACCCAAAAGTTCTTTGGATATAGAGGCGAATCTTAACTGATCTCGATATGACTTTAGTCATTGGTTTAAAAGCAAAGAACGGCATCGTTATGGCATGCGATAGTAAAGCGAGTGCCGAAATTACCAGCAATGACACAGTGCAAAAAGTCTTTCAATTGGGTAAAGATAGTGCAGTTGGAATAGCAGGCGATGGCGGTCTCGCCATGTATTTTTTGGATCAAATCAAAAGCAGCTTGAACCATGGAACAGGTATTATAGATCTGGCGGAACAAGTACGGACAAAAGGAAAAGAGAAATTCAATGATTTTTTTGAGCATCTTTCCCCAGAAAAGCGTCCAGGACTTTCATTGCTTTTGGCTGGATACACGATGGACAAGAAAGCGGAGATATACAAACTAAACAGTACTGACAATTTCGTACCTCGTAAATGTGTTACAGGGTTTGAGTGCATTGGCGTGCCTTACATTGCCGATTACCTGCTCAATCGTCTCTATGAATTTGAAGTCAAGGTAGAATCGGGGGAAGAGATGTGTGTCTTGTGCATCCAAGAGACGGGTTCTCAAAGTGCTGGCGTTGGTGGCCCTACAAGGGTCTTCAGCTTTTCACCAATGCAAGACTTTAAGGAACTAGTATCTTCGGATGTTGAAAAATTGAAGAAAAAAATGGAACAATTTCAAATTGCCCGTAAAAGCAGTTTTTATCCTGAAGATCCAGACGAGGGTTCAGAAACGCCAACAGCCTTAGGTTAGTATTACAAAGTATATAAGTCCCTTATGTTTGGTCTTGACGCCTCTAGCTTTTCCGCTTAACCTAGCCACACTTTATAAACCTAGCCGCAACTGGCCAAGTGGATTCACTCCACGTCCCTAACAGGGATCATGTTGCTCTTCTATGACGACCTCTCGGTACGAACTTTTATACATCATCCCAACGACTTTCACGGACGAAGAAGTTGGCACGATTGAGCAAAAAGTCGCCGCTTTACTTACCAAGGTTGGAGCTACGACGGAGTCCACGCGTCGTCTGGGTAAGTTTCGTTTGGCCTACCCAATCAATAATCAACGCCACGGTCATTATGTGCTCACGATGTTTACGATCGAGCATGGTGCTGTCGCCAAGTTTGATGAATTGTTACGCATCACGCCCGAGGTGTTGCGTCATTTAATCGTGCGTGCCGAAGATGGCGGAGTTGAGGTTAAGTTTGATCTAGTTCAATTCAATGAAGTTGTGGTCGAGGGCGGTCGAGGTGATCGTGATCGTCGCCGCGAAAAAACCGCTGACGTGAAAGACGAGGTCAAAGCTGACATCAAAGACGGGGTAGCGGTGCTGGAAAAAAAGGAGGATGCACCAGTCGTGACAACAGAGCCTAGCATTTCTGATGCGGAGCTTGACTCCAAGATCGACTCGGCCTTGAATGAGGATGTGAAAATCGTGTAAACTATAAAATATATGGATCTTAATCGTGCCACACTGATCGGCAATGTCACACGCGACCCGGAGCTACGCACGCTTGCGAGCGGGCAAAACGTCGCAACTTTTGGGGTGGCGACCAACATGGTCTGGACCGACCAACAAGGTCAAAAGCAGCAACGGGTCGAGTTTCACAACATCGTCGCTTGGGCTAAACTCGCTGATATTTGCAAGCAGTATCTTAATAAAGGCAAAAAAATCTATCTCGAGGGTCGTTTGCAAACGCGTGAATGGGAGGCACAAGACGGAACCAAAAAAATGCGCACCGAAATCATCGCTGACAATATGATCATGCTTGATCGCGGTGGCGCACCAGGCAGCCCCTCACCAACCTACACACCAATAGGCACTACGCCGCCACCTCCGTCAGCTGGCGGATCCAGCCTCCAGCATCCCTCCTCCAGCCTCCCTCCTCCAGCCTCGTCCTCCAACGTCGACCGCGGCGTGGGCGAACAAGAAATCCGCATCGAGGATATTCCATTTTAATCTAGACAACCACCTCATCCATCGTAGGGGCGACATTCATCTCGCCCTCCCCTCGGACGGGCGACATGAATGTCGCCCCTACAAATAATTATGATTAAACCTGAACGTCGCTGTCACTTCTGCCAAGTGAATGCCCAATCAGTCAACTACAAAGATACCAACACCTTGCGCCGCTACTTGTCATCCTTCGGCAAGATCGTGGCTCGCAAGCGTTCCGGCGTCTGCGTCTGGCACCAACGTAAGCTCGCAAACGCTATCAACCAATC
>CAZDER010000025.1:3238-8125 GCA_964504505.1 uncultured Gammaproteobacteria bacterium
TCGCGAAGGGCGGGGGAGTTTTACTGTCTATTTATGCCAACTAAGCATGAGCTTCTCCAACTTCGAGCGGCTGTAGTGCGGGCTATCCGCGCTTTTTTTGACGAGCAAGGTTTCCTCGAGGTGCACACGCCACGTTTGGTGGGTTTGCCGGGTCAAGAACCGTACCTCGAACCGATGTGGACGGAGGTACATACACAGGAAAGCAAAAATCAAAAATCAAAAATCAAAAAGATTCGTGCTGGTCTTATCACCTCGCCGGAGTATGCGATGAAAAAGCTGCTCGGTTCAGGTCTCGATAAAATCTACGACCTTCGTTCCTGTATTAGTGACGGTGAACCTTGGGATGGGACGCATGATGTCGAGGTTCTCTTGCTCGAATGGTATCGGCGGAATGCAGGGCTGGAAGAGTTGATGGTGGATGTCGAGGGGATGATTAATCATGTTGTGTACGTCGTAGGGGCGACATTCATGTCGCCCACTCCGACTGGGGAGGGCGGGATGAATCCTGCCCCTACGTTACAGAAAGGGACACCGTTTCGACGTTTGTCGGTCAAAGACGCGATGAAGCAATACGCGGGCGTCGACCTTGATCCACTACTTGGCGACCGCGAAGCAATGGCAAGCGTCGTTCGCGAACATGGTCACACCGTGACTGACGCAGACACCTGGGATGATCTTTTTTTCAAGATTTTCTTGAGCGAAGTCGAACCTTGTCTGGGTTGGTCCGTAGGAGCGGCATTCATGTCGCCCGTCGGAGTGGATGGCGACATGAATGTCGCCCCTACATTCTTATACAATTATCCCGTCTCTATGGCTGCCTTGGCACGCAAAGACCCAAGCGACCCGCGTTATGCGCTGCGTACCGAGTTTTACATGGGCAATCTCGAACTCGCGAATGGTTTCGCAGAGCTTTGCGATCCTGTCGAACAGCGTGCGCGTTTCGAGGAAGAACGTGCCCTGTGTGTTTCGCTTGGCAAAGACACTTGGCCGATCGACGAGCGTTTTATCGCTGCTCTCTCCGGCATGGGCAACGCCGCCGGCATCGCCTTTGGCGTTGATCGCCTAGTTATGCTCATCGCCAGCATCAACTCCATCAGCGATCTCATGCCCATTCCAATCCGAGAACGCTTCGAATAAGCGGGTGTCAAGTCCACTTTTAAAAACACGCGCTAAAAGCACAGAATATGGCTGGGTTGAGAGCTGAAATGCGGACTTGACACCAAGTGTTGACCCGGGTTGTGGTATACTTTGTCTATTATCCATTATGCCTAACGAACTTCCTAAGCCAAATCTTCCGCCGACAAAAGGAGGTGAGAATGAGGGGACCCAGACAGATCGTTCTAATCAAAGAACGCTTGATCGAGCGAGGGTAAGTGAGCTGCTTTTGAGACTAAACGATGCCTGGTCCGAGGATAATCCAGCGGAAAGGAATAAGATCGTCACCGAACTGTTGAGGCTGATTGATCCGCTTATTCGTAGAACGGCTCGCGAGTTTGTAAAAAGAAGCCGAGCAGTGTTTGAGAAGCGTCATCTGGCGCTGTCTGCTGATGAAGTGGCTCAAGAAATGAGATTGTACGTTGCATCTGGTCCACAATTCTGCCGAAGTTATACCGATGGTGGGGAAGCAAGCCTAGGTAACTTTTTAATAAGCGTGTTTCTCCGGAGAGTCCGGAGAGAGTTCTTGCATCCTCAACTCCGAGAGAATCGCATACCACCAGGCGGAAGAGTGTTGAGCTTAGTAGATATCTTAGGCACACACGGAACCAAGAGAGACAAGAATGATGAACAAAAAAACAGGGAACTTGACATAGAGGATCCCCGTGCCTTGGCAGCGTTTGAACGAATAGGAGAGGTCACGACGTCCGAGGGGAGCATGAGGATCATTAGGCTTCTTGAAGAGGTGGACAATCCGCTAAAAGCCATGGCATTTATTTTGCGCTACGGTCTTGGTTGGGAAGCATTCAAACGCGCGCAGGATCGTGCCCGCAATCTTCGTGATGAGCTGATGAATACGCATCTGAATTGGAGGGAGAGACCACGCATAAAAAAGTTCATTGAAGAGTTAGACGCTCTTTCTGCATTGAAGTCTTCAGATATAGACGCAGATGAAGAACATGACGGTCAAGTTATCGGCGACTTGTCTGGCACCTCCCACCAAAATATTTTCTTAAGAGTTAATTCAGTTCGGAACTTCATTAAGAAGCGGGTCAAGTTCACGTTTTGACGCTCATCAGAGCGCAAAAACGCGGACTTGACCCTGGTTGTGGTACACTGTATCTATGCTTGGTTACTTACTGGTATTCGCTGGTTCAATCACGACTATTGTTGGAGACTATCTCGCTAAGCGTTGGTCAGTAGCTGGCGGTTTAGAGGGGTTTCCTGCGATCGCACTCTACGCTATTACGGGTGCTCTGTTTATGAGCTCGCTCAAGTTTGGCGAACTCACTATTATGAACGCTGTTTGGTCAATATTGGTGTTTGTTCTCACTTCTTGTATCGGTCTGTTCATCTTTCATGAGCGTTTAAGCCATATGCAATGGGTGGCTTTGAGTTTAGGTTTCTTATCTATTCTACTGTTTTTAATTGACGAGACATGGGGTGCTGGAGCAAGCATCAGATAGCCTTTGACAAACAGCCCATCTCCACGCACACTTCGGGCGTCTAGTTCTCCTCTTCATATTTTTGACTTTTGCTTTTTGAGTTTTAAGTTACCCTTCCTATGGCTTCCACTTCCGAAATCAAGAAAGGTGTCATCATGCGTGATGCGCAAGGTCTGTGGGTCGTCGTCGAGTTTCAACACGTCAATCCGGGCAAGGGTGCTGCCTTCGTGCGCACACGTATCAAAAATGTGCAAAGTGGCAAGGTGCTCGAAACCACCTTCAAAACCTCCGAAACCATCGACGTCGTCGAAGTTGAACACAGTCGTATGCAGTATCTCTACCATGATGCCACGGGTTTTACCTTCATGGATAATAGTACCTACGAACAAGTCACTATGTCGGATGAAGACGTCGGCGAGCAAGGTCAATATCTACGCGAAGGTCTTGAGGTCAATATCTCAACTTTCGAGGATCGCCCCGTCTCCCTCGAGCTTCCACGCAAACTCCCCTTCAAAGTCACCGAATCCATGGACGCCTCGGCTGGCAACACGGTCAGCGGCGGCAACATGACCAAAGAAGTCACCCTCGACGGCGGCATCAAAACGCGCGTCCCACTATTTATCAAACAAGGCGAGACCATCATTATTAACACCGAGAATGGAGAATACGTGGAACGCGCTTAAAGAAGGATCGAACTAAAACACCTCGGACAGTCCGAGGTGTTTTAGTATCCGCGTGCCTATTGAATCCGCACAGGAAACCAATTGCTTTGCAACATCGCACCATTGCTATCAATCGCTTGTGAGTAAAACTTGTATGTTCCTTGAGCATGGGCAGGAATCATTGCTTGATACGCCTGGCAGAAGCCGCTCATCGACATGTTCCAGCACGTTTTGATGCCTTGTCCGTCTTGGTTGTAGATTTCGACACGGACTGGTCCATTTGCGTTTTGCAGGTTCAAGTTAGCATCCACTCGGACTATCGATCCGGCGCGGGCTTCGCCGAGATCGGTGCTGGTGTAGATAGAGCCAGCCAGAGTCGAAGCGACTGGACATTGACTCACGATTGAGGTTTGATTTGAGGTGAGACTGTTAGGCGAGAGTATCTTAAGGCGTAACCAGCCGGTATAGGTTTGGGGTAGGAACCATGTTTCATTCGACGTTTTTGAGCCAGCCTGCGTGAAGATCGCGGTCTGGATCGGAGCGATGGCTCCGTCGTTACGTTCCCATTGATAGTGCACGATGCCTGCGCCATTGACCGTGATAGTACCAAGTGCGCCAAACCCCTCGTTGCAGCGGTTGGGTTGGTTCTGATCGAGTGCGCTCGACACGGACGTCACTTGGAATTGAGGCGTTGGCTGTGGAGCAGGAGAGACGTATCCCACGATCGTGAGTGTCCGGCGCGACGGTGTAGCTACCATCACATTCGTCGCGCGGTTAATTAGAGCCGCACGATAGATCGTTGTTGCAGATGGGGTGTTAAATCCGACCGTGTAGGTGAGTGTGCATGTCAGAGTGCCATCGCAACTCCGCTCCACCGTTTCTGTCGACTCATTCACGATAACGATACGCACTTGATCGGTAGGGAGGGATTGGAGGTTGGAAACCGTCGCGTTAAACGTCGCGGTTCGATCAGTCTGCGTCGAGTTGATCGTCGAACGATCGAGAGCAAGTACGATGCTTCCGGTTGAATTTGTAGCGTTTGGTCCTTGCGAAGATAGCCTTCGTGATGCAGCTTGACTATTGTCGTACTGTATTTGATCACGCACACGAGGAGTGACGCACACGTGGTCTTCTGGTCGCGCACCACGCCATACATAGCCATGGAGACAAGTGTCCGAACCGTAAGCACCACTCGTTGGGCTCACGCGTGCCGCGGCTTGTGTATTATCAGCCCAAGCTTGGCTGCGTACATCGGACGTCACGCACACATAGTCATCGGGGATTGCCTCGCGCCACACGTAGCCTAGAACGCAAGTGTAAGGGCCATAAGGCAAGACGGTAGGAGTTGCAATTGGAGTCACGACAGGATTGGTGATCACGGGATTGTTCGGTATTGTTCCGTTGCCAATCGAGGCTTGGGTAGAGATGTTGTCGCCAGGATTGCTGACCGAGCTATACTCGGTACTCGCGTTATAATCTGCGCCGCTATTGATAGCTGCGCCGATGGTGTAGTTAGAAAAGAACTCGTCGGGTAAATCGTCTACCATTTGCGCCCAGTTTTGTCCGTAGAGGGCGCGCGCCACGGCTTCGTTCGTGACCCAGCGCAAGACGCCATAACGAGCCAC
>CAZDER010000026.1:0-8091 GCA_964504505.1 uncultured Gammaproteobacteria bacterium
GCCGTGGTTGAGACTGTAACTTGCAGACCATGCAAACGCTCGACTTCGTCAGAGCGAATCTCGGGAAAAGCCAGATGCTCTTTGAAACCGACCGAGAGATTGCCTTGAGCGTCAACTACTTTAGATGAGATACCCCGAAAGTCGCGAATACGTGGAAAAGTGACCTGCGTCAGCTTGGCCAGAAAATCCCACATGCGCGCTCCCCGTAGCGTCACCACCATGCCGACGAGCATACCTTCACGAATCTTGAAGCTCGCGATGGATTTTTTAGCCTTGGTTTTAACCGGTTTTTGACCAGAAATACGGCGCAAGGTCGCCTCGATCACTTCGAGGACTTTGGGGTCTTTATTGCCTTGCGACAAGCCCACCGACACCACCACCTTGGTGACCTTAGGCACAGCCATACGATTACCAATACCGAGCTCTTTTTGGAGCATGGGTACGATTTCTTGTTGATATCGTTCTTGGAGAGTCATATATTAGGCGGGTTTTTTGCTCGTACGAGTACGTTTAGGTTTGATTGCGCTCGCGCTTTCGGCAGCCTCATCAACACGAGCTACGTTAGAGGCATGGATCGGCATCGAGAACTCGATGATACGACCGCCATCACCAGCTTTGCGGGTGCGCAAGTGGCGCTTGGCAACGTTTACGCCCTCGACTACCACACGATTGAGCTTAGGAAAAACTTGCATCACCTTGCCAACCTTGCCGCGATCTTTGCCGGCGAGAACTTTGACCATCATTCCGGTTTTGACATGAAGCGTAGACATAGGCTTAGACGACTTCTGGGGCTAAAGAAATAATCTTTCCATACCCCTTGGCGCGTAACTCGCGAGCCACTGGACCAAAAATACGGGTGCCTTTTGGATCTTTGTTTTTTTGATCGATGACCACCGCCGCGTTGTCGTCAAAACGTACATAAGTGCCATCAGCTCGGCGGGTCTCCTTGTGAGAACGCACCAAAACAGCGTGCACGATGTCGGATTTCTTAACGAGTCCGCGCGGCACCGCCTCTTTGACTATGCAAGTCAGCATATCGCCGATGCGGCCATAGCGTTTTTTGTAACCTCCATGCACATGAATACACTGGAGGAGTTTGGCTCCGCTGTTATCTGCTACGCGGAGCATGGAACGATGTTGTACCATAGGATTAGGCTACTCGCATGGAGCGAACAGTTGAGATATAACGCCAACGTTTTTGACGTGACAGGGGTCGGCATTCCTCGATCACGACCGTGTCGCCAACTTTAGCCGCGCTCTTTTCGTCGTGGATCATGAACTTTTTGGAGATGGTGAAGTACTTGCCATACTTCTCGTGCGGCACTTGGCGATCAACCTTAACCACGGTCGTGGTAGGACCTGACACCGAGGCAACGATGCCTTCGAAGCGACGTTTGTGAGTAGTAGTAAGTGAAGTAGAAGTAGTCATACGAGGTGGCTTAGGCTTGATTGCCCTGAATCGTGAGTATCTGGGCAATATCGCGGCGCAAGGAACGAATCTGGCGCATCTTTTTCAGTTGACGGGTCGCCGCCATAAAGCGCAGATCACGCAGCTTGGTTTGGGTTTCACGCAAAAGTCGCGTGCGTTCGGCGGGTGAAGCGTTACGCAAAGTCATGATATCCATAGGCTAGGCGTTACTGATGAACTTACAAACTGAAGCCATTTTGAAAGCGGCACTTTCGAGAGCTTTTTGCGCTGCCTCCTTCGGAATCCCATCCATTTCGTAGATGATAGTGCCCGGACGAATGACTGCTACATAGTGATCCACCGCTCCTTTGCCAGAGCCCATCGGGTTTTCGTTGCCATGCTTGGTGATCGGCTTATCTGGAAACACGCGAATCCACATTTTGCCGCCGCGCTTGATGTAGCGCGTCAGCACACGGCGTCCAGCTTCAATCTGCTGGCTCGAGATCCAAGCTGGCGTGAGTGCCTTTAGACCATACGCTCCAAAAGCCAACTCCACTTTGTCGGAGGCGATGCGGATATTGCGCGCAGTGCCCTTTTGCCACTTGCGATGTTTTACTTTTTTAGGAATCAACATACACAGATTAAGGTTAGGCAGTCGCGCTAACTGGAGCAGCCGCTGGGGCTACGACTGGAGCAGCCACCGCAACTGACGCAACTGCTTCACGCACGACTGGAATTGTGGCTGGACGTGGACCACGATCACGATCACGGCTATGAAAACCACCGCCACCCATCGACCGACCGCCACTATCACGACGATCACCACCACGAGCACCCGGACGCGTTTGCGTGGTTGGTTGATATTGCGACAAACGATCTTGTTCAAAAATATCGCCGCGATAAATCCAAATCTTGACGCCAATCGTACCCGCGATGGTTTGAGCAAAGTCTTGATAATAATCAACGTCAGCCCGCAAATTAGTCAGCGGAATCTTGCCCCAATGCAACCACTCGCGCCGTGCAATCTCGGCTCCGTTCAAACGACCGGAAACTGCGATCTTAACACCTAACGCACCAGCTTTTTTGACGCGCTCGATGGAGGTTTTCAAAACCCGACGAAAGGCCATGCGACGCTCCAGATCGCTGATCACGCCTTGGCACACGAGCGCGGCTTCAAGGTTAGGTCGACCGATTTCTTGCACGGAAATGTTGAGCTGCAGACCCTTGGATTTACCGCGAAAAAACTCCTTGATCAGTTTTTTCTTAAGTTGATCAACGCCATCACCAGCACGACCGATAACATAACCTGGTTTAGCCGTAAAAATTGTGATCGAAAGTGCTCCGCGCGAGCGTTCGATATTGACACGATTAACCGCGCATTCCTTGAGTTCGCGTTTCAAAAAAGCCCGCACGCCAATATCTTGACGGAGTTGATCACGATACGCTGCATCGCGTGCAAACCAACGCGATGGCCAAGTGGTGGTGGTTCCCAGTCGGAACCCAAATGGATGAACTTTGTGACCCATAGATTAGACATTTATAGACACTGCTGACTTAGACGCGGCGGTTTTGCGAACAGTCGAAGCCCCCACTTTCTCGGCTTTAGGCGTCAGCACGATCTTGATGTGAGTGGTGCGTTTGCGAATTGGTGCCGCCGAACCGCGCGCGCGGCAACGGCTGCGTTTGATAGTAGGTCCGCCATCGGCAGTGATGGTTTGTACGACAAGATCTTCTTTTTTCAAGTGAAAATTGTGCTCGGCGTTAGCCATGGCGGAACGTAACAGTTTTTGCACCGGCTCGCGCGCAGCTTGGCTCATAAAAGTGAGGCGCGTATCGGCAGCCATGGCTCCCAAACCACGGACAGCGTCAATTACGAGGCGCACCTTACGAGGAGCCATGCGGAGATAACGAAGAGAGGCGTGAACATGCATAATCATTCAAATTATTTCTGCTTGGCAGCTGGCGCAGCTGCTGGTTTAGCCGCTGGTGCAGCTTCGGCAGCTTTTTGGATCTTGCCGCCATGACGCACGAACTTACGCGTGAGTGAGAATTCGCCCAGCTTGTGTCCCACCATGTTTTCCACTACCAGAACTGGCACATGGACTTTGCCATTGTGCACGGCAAAGACACGACCAACCATAGCTGGCGTGATGGTTGAAGCACGCGACCAAGTTTTGATCGGCGTCTTGTCACCCGCTTTCAAGGCTGCCACCTTCTTTAGAAGCTTGGCATCAGTGAACGGACCTTTTTTGAGACTACGAGACATAGATTACAAGGTATTGCCACGACGGCGGACAAGAATATGACGATTGGAAGAGTTTTGAGCTTTGCGCGTCTTGACGCCGAGGGCGTGTTTGCCCCACTTGGTTTTGGCATACTTCATACCGATAGGATGCTTGCCCTCTCCACCGCCGTGCGGGTGATCGACCGGATTCATAGCCTTGCCACGCACCGTCGGACGAATGCCGCGATGGCGCATCCGACCAGCTTTACCCCAACGGATCAAATGCCAATCTGGATTAGAGACTGTGCCAATTGTCGCCATACAGACCTTAGGCACACGCCGTGTTTCGCCGGATGGCAGCTTAAGAATCGCCCAGCTGCCCTCGAGCGCATTAAACTCGATCCGCGTACCGGCGGCGCGACCGAGTTGCGCACCTTTACCAGGTATGAGCTCAACCGCATGGATAGGCGTACCGACGGGAATCTTTTCGAGCGGTAAACGATTACCAACCGCAATCTCTGCTTCTGTTTGAGAAGAAACCACCGTATCCCCTACCTTCATTCCATCTGGCAGCAGGATGTAGCTTTTAAGACCATCGCGATAGACGACGAGACCAATGCGCGCACCGCGATTAGGATCATACTCAACCGAATCGATGCGGGCGGGCACATCAAAATGATGACGGATGAAGTCTATATCGCGCAAGAAACGCTTGTTGCCGCCGCCTTGATGACGAACGGAAATCTTACCGCCCGAACGACCAGCGTGTTCTTTGCGCGTACTTATGAGCGACTTCTCGGGTTCATCGCGCGTGATATCCGAAAAGTCCTGCACCGAGGAGAAACGGCGCCCTTTAGTCACTGGTCGATAGATTTTTATAGGCATAGTATGGAGATTAGACGCCTGCGTAAAGATCAATCTTTTGACCAGCGGCGATGGTTACCAAGGCCTTTTTCCAATCGGATCGCGCCGAGGGACGACGACCGCGACGCACCGGCTTGCCTAAACCACGGATAGTGCGCACAGCTACAACCTTAACATGATATAAAGATTCGACCGCTCTTTTGATGGCGATCTTTTCGGCTTGCAGGGTGACGTCGAAAACATAAACATTCTGCGCTCCCAAACGAGCGGCTTTCTCGCTCACATGCGGACGCGAGAGGAGAGCTAACAAATGCGCTGGCGTAGCGTTCCGTACCACAATCACATCGTCAATTGGATCCGCTGTCACAGCGTCCGCCTGTTTAGGTGTACGTTTAGCCGAGGCTTTTTTGACGATAGCTTCGCCAGTCGAGACGGCTTTTTTACTGAATCGATCAAGAATACTCATATTAGTCGCGATAGATACTTTCAAACGCACCCACAGCATCCCGCAAAAACACGACCGAGTGATAGGTTAGCACGTCCATCAAGTTGACGGAGTTAGCTGAAACCAATTTGACGTTCGGTAAATTACGCACCATACGCATGAGCAGCGTTCCCGAACCAGTCGTCACCAGTAACACGTTGCGATCAATCGGCAATTTTGCCATGACCGCAGCTGCGTATTTGGTTTTGCCAGACGCGAGCGTCAACGCTTCCAAGACCAACAATTTTTGGCTTAAGACTTTGTCGGAAAGTGCCATAAACAATGCCTTGCGCTTGACCTTTTTATTGATCTTGATTGCAAAATTGCGTTCTTTGGTTGGACCAAAAGTGATACCACCACCCACCCATTGCGGCGAGCGGATCGAACCTTGACGAGCACGACCTGTACCCTTTTGCTTCCAAGGTTTCTTGCCACCACCACGGACTTCACCGCGCGTTTTAGTGTTGGCAATCGCCCGACGAGCATTAGCACGTTGAGCTAAGACAGCTTCGTGGATCAAGGCTGGATCAGGCTTCACGCCAAAGATAGCCTCGACTAGTTCGATGCTGCCAGTTTGACTACCCATCTCGTTGTATACAGACACGTTAGGCATATTTAGACAGAGACAATCTGGATGATTCCATTCCGCGGACCAGGTACAGCACCTTTCACAGCCAAAATACCGCCAGCGCGGACTTCGACGACGGCTAGATTTTTGACGATGATCTGTTCGTGACCCATGTGACCTGGCATGCGCCGACCCTTGAACACGTGTTGCGGACCGCCAGCTCCGATCGAACCAGAAGCACGTTCTTGATCCTTGTGACCGTGAGAGGTTGGGTGACCATGAAAGCCATGACGTCTGACCACGCCTTGAAAACCTTTACCTTTTGACATGCCTGTGACCTGAATCACGTCGCCAGGCACAAATGTCGCAGCTTCGATCATATCTCCACGCTTCATGTCAGCCGCTACCGCGAGACGAAACTCGACCATATGCGCCAGTTTTGGCAGATCTTTCAAATGACCTGCCAGAGGTTTGGTCAGACGCTTTGCCATTCCAAAACCAAGTTGAACAGCCGTGTAACCATCTTTATCCTGACTTTTGACCTGTGTCACGTAGCATGGACCAGCTTCAAGCAACGTCACAGGAATAACGCTGCCGTCCGCGGCGTAGACTTGCGACATCTCGAGTTTTTTAGCGAGAATGAATTTCATAAGAATCGGATTGGTCGCGGATTAGCAGTAAATACAGAAACACCGAAGGCTATTGACGACCGCAATCGTCTCTGGCCCTCGGTGCAGCGTGCATAAGCACACTTAAACCTAGTAACCTGAATTTGGATCGCGATTCTCCCCGCCAGCTGGCGGAGGCTCACCCTAAGGGGTAGGCATCAACAGGGAGGTTGTCCCGCCTGCATGAAGGCGGGAGCTTTCTCCTTGGGAATCGAACGTAATTGTGAAGCGGGATGTGCGCAAGCCTTGCACCCCTACATTTTGATCTCGACATCGACACCGGCGGGCAGATTGAGCGAAGTTAAAGCGTCGATCGTCTTTGGATTTGGATCCAAGATATCCACCACCCGTTTATGAATGCGCATTTCGAATTGTTCACGCGCATTTTTATGCACAAAGGTTGAGCGATTAACCGTCCACTTTTTCTTTTCCGTTGGCAGTGGCACAGGACCAATGACTTTATCGCCGCTGCGCTCAACTGTTTCAATGATCATCTTAGTCGCTTGGTCGATGATCTTATGATCATAGGCGCGGATTTTAATCCGCACACGATGCGTTGAGGTCACGGGTTTGACGTCTACCATGGGAATGGGGAGAGAGCCCTGTCATTTCCACGCCCTTCGCGAAGGGTGGGGGAAAACTCTCTCGTTTAGGAATAAACTAGAATTATTTAACGATCTTGGTCACCACACCGGCACCGACTGTCTTGCCGCCTTCGCGGATGGCGAAGCGCATCTTTTCTTCCATGGCGACTGGCGCGATCAAGGTGATCGTCATCTTGATGGTATCGCCTGGCTGCACCATCGCTACGTCGTCAGGCAACTTGACTTCGCCCGTTACATCCGTAGTACGAATGTAAAACTGTGGTTTGTAACCAGTCACAAAAGGTTTGTGGCGGCCGCCTTCCTCCTTAGTTAGAGCGTAAACCTCGGCTTCAAACTCGGCGTGAGGCTTGATGGAACCTGGCTTAGCCAACACCATGCCGCGTTCGATTTCATCCTTTTTAGTGCCGCGGAGCAAGAGACCTGCGTTATCGCCAGCCAGACCAGATTCGAGCTGTTTGTTGAACATCTCGATGCCAGTAACCACCGTTTTGCGTGTTTCACCAAGACCGACGATTTCAAGCTCCTCATTGATTTTGACTTGACCACGCTCGATGCGCCCCGTGACCACCGTGCCACGACCCTCGATCGAGAACACATCCTCGACCGGCATAAGAAAGGGTTTATCGGTTTCACGCACTGGTTCTGGGATAAAGTCATCACACGCCTTGATAAGATCCAAAATAGGTTTAGCCGCTACCTCATCTTTAGGATTTTGGAGAGCTTTAAGTGCCGAACCGCGGATGATTGGGGTCTTTTCGCCGTCAAACTCGTACTTGGTCAAAAGATCGCGGATTTCTTGTTCGACTAGATCGATAAGCTCCGCATCCTCTACCATGTCTACTTTGTTCAAAAAAACCACAATCGAAGGCACGCCCACCTGACGAGCCAAGAGGATGTGCTCGCGCGTTTGCGGCATCGGACCATCGGTCGCCGACACCACCAAAATAGCACCATCCATCTGGGCGGCGCCCGTAATCATGTTCTTGATGTAGTCCGCGTGACCTGGGCAGTCGACGTGGGCATAGTGGCGTTTCTCGGATTCATACTCCGTATGAGCCGTCGCGATGGTGATACCACGCGATTTGGATTCAGGCGCCTTATCGAGATCATCGATGCCCTTTTTCTGGGCCATCATGCCGTGAGCAGCTAGAACCGTCAGAATAGCCGCCGTGGCGGTGGTCTTTCCATGGTCAACATGACCGATGGTACCAATGTTCACGTGGGGCTTTGTCCGTTGAAAGACGTCTGCCATAGGTACGCGTAATGCGGA
>CAZDER010000027.1:0-3236 GCA_964504505.1 uncultured Gammaproteobacteria bacterium
GTTGTTGGGGGCTTGGGTGGGTTGGCCTCGAGTCGGTATCGCTCTCTACCTGGCGTATGTAGGCGGCGGTCTAATTTTAGGTTTGTTATTGTTGTGCGGAGTGATCCGTCGCCAGACGCGCGTGCCCTTTGCGCCGATCTTGCTAGCAGGTACATTGGGTACGTTGTTGTTTGGAGGCACGCTTGAACATTGGCTTAGCTTGATTTTATGACAAAAACCGAGGCAGACAAACGTATTCGCGCTTTGCGTCTAGAGATTGATCGTTATCGGTACGAGGAACACGTGCTTGATGCGTTGTCTATTTCCGCCGCCGCGCTTGATGCGCTTAAACACGAACTGTACGTTTTAGAACAAGCTCATCCCGAGCTCATCACGCCCGATTCGCCAACCCAGCGCGTGGCTGGAACGGTTGCAGTTGGATTTGCGAAGGTGCCGCATAGTGTACCCATGCTTTCGCTTGAAGATGCCTTTTCACGCGACGAGATGGAGGCTTGGCTTACTCGCCTCAAAAAACTTATGCCTGATCGTCACTACGACTTTTTTGCCGAGGTCAAGCTGGACGGCTTGGCTGTGTCGCTCGTGTATGAAGACGGTTGGCTGATTGAAGGCTCGACGCGCGGCAATGGTCGTGTTGGCGAAGATGTAACCGAAAATCTGAAGACGATTGAGTCTATTCCTTTGCGCTTACGTCTACCCGAGGCAGAAGAGGTCAAGGCTTTTTTGGCAGAGTTTAAAAACTCATTGGACAGTGCTCGTGTGCAGACTTTCTTACGGCAGTACGCGGGACGTGTCGAAGTACGCGGTGAGGTGTATATGCCCGAACGCCAGTTTAAGCGTTTGAATGCTGATTTGGTTAAACGCGGCGAACCAACCTTTGCTAATCCGCGCAATGTAGCGGCTGGCTCCATCCGCCAACTGGATCCGCACATCGTAGCGGCGCGCGGTTTGTCGTTGTTTGGTTATGCTCTGATCGCTGATGCTGGTCTTACAACTCACGTCCAAGCTCATCGTTTGCTTGAACTCATGGGTATTCCGCAAAATCCTTACAATCGTGTCTGCATCAACTTGGATGATGTGGCGAGTATGTATGCTCAACTGATTAAAGATCGAGCACGTTTGGGCTATTGGATTGATGGAGTAGTCGTCAATGTCAATAATGATAGCCTGTTTGCCGCTTTGGGAGTGGTGGGCAAAACGCCACGCGCCGCCATTGCATGGAAGTTTCCCGCTGAACAGGGAACTACGATCGTGCGTGAGATTCACCTCTCGATTGGACGTACTGGCGCGCTCACGCCTGTCGCCATTATGGATCCAGTGTCTCTTGGAGGAACAACCGTTACGCGGGCTTCTCTCCACAACCAAGACGAGATTGATCGGCTTGGTCTTACCATAGGTGACACCGTGATCGTCGAGAAAGCTGGGGACATCATTCCAAAAGTCATCCAAGTCTTACCAGCATTACGCACGGGAAGAGAAACAAAGTTTGTTATGCCAAAGATGTGTCCGATGTGCGGTTCTCCTGTCGAACGTCGTCAAGGAGAAGTCGCGACGGTGTGTGTCAACCATGGTTGCTACGCACAAGAATCTGCTCGTCTTCTGCACTTCGTGGTTCGTGAAGCCTTTGATATCCGTGGGCTTGGGGACAAAATCATGGAGCAGTTGTTACAAACGGGGCTCGTGCGAGAACCTGCCGATATCTTTAAATTAGCGATAGGTGATGTGCAAGCGTTAGCACGGTTCGCAGAAGTTTCCGCCAATAAACTCATCCAGGAAATCCAAGCACATCGCGAGATCACCTTCGAACGTTTAATCCTCGCGCTTGGCATTCGTCACGTCGGTCAACAAACTGCGATCGATCTTGCACACGCGTTTCATTCGATCGAAGTTCTGTCGGCAGCCACACAAGAAGAGCTTGTCGCCGTCGAAGGGATCGGAGAAGTCGTCGCAGCATCTATCGCAGACTATTTTGCCGACACGATCGAGCAAGGTCGTCTCGCACGATTGCTCAAAGAGGTACGTGTACAAAACACGGAACGCAAAACAACCGGCCGCCTGACTGGCACGACGTGGGTATTCACAGGCACGCTCTCCGCGCTTTCACGAGAAGAAGCAAAGGAAAAAGTGCGCGCGCGCGGAGCAACGATTTCAGAATCTGTATCAAAAAAAACAACCTATGTCGTTGTCGGCGGAGATCCAGGATCAAAAGCCGACAAAGCACGCGAGCTAGGGGTGACGGTACTGGATGAGGAGGGATTTTTGAAGATGGTTAGTTAGTCAACCATCTCTCGCAGGTCTTTCGGCGGTTTCTTTAACGGTGGGATAGTAGCGGGAGGAGTAGCATTGTTTTCAGGTGGAGCTGGGTCTGTGGGATTCTCGTTGCCCGTACCGGGTGCTTTTGGAGCGCAACCAGGACAAACCTCTCCCTGAAAGAAGCGGGCGGTTCGAGTACAACGGGGATTCCTGCAGACACCACCTTCAGATGATGTACGAAGCACTTCACTCATAGTGTTTATTATAATAAGTGCAAGGAGCGTTCGTGTCCATGGTCGTGTTCTTTGACCCACTTCCGTCTCCCAGGTACTCTACGCAAGTATGATATTGACGCAAAAAGATATTGACAGATTAGCCGCGCTGACACGTTTGTCGCTCGCTCCAGCTGAAGGTGAACGGATGCGTGGTCAACTAGAAGCAGTCTTGGGCTACGTCGAACGCTTGGCGCGGGTCGATACGGTTGGCGTGCCAGAACAAGAGATTCAAGTCGAAGCGTTTGCACCAAGAATAGACGTACTCATGGCGCAGGACGCTCGTGAACGCGAGCTCATTCTACAAAACTTTCCGAGCAGTATCGGTGGAGCCCTCAAAGTCCCAGCCGTGTTTGAAAACCCAAAAGGCTAAACGTATGTCTCTTCTCAATAAAACCATCGTGGATGTAGCGCAGGGTTTATCAGAAGGTCATTTTTCGGCGACAGAACTCACGCAAGCATATCTCAATCAGGCGCGAGGCTTGAACGATGCGTTGAACGCTTATCTCACGATAGACGAAGACGGTGCCATGATGGCTGCGCAAGCATCCGATGATCGTCGCGCAAGCAGGAAAACGCTGGGTGATCTTGATGGCGTGCCGCTGGCGATTAAGGACAACGTGCTCATACAGGGCGTACGGGCAACAGGGGGTTCCAAGATATTGGATGGCTACATCGCTCCGTATGACGCCACGGTGATCCAAAACTTGAAGG
>CAZDER010000027.1:3246-8050 GCA_964504505.1 uncultured Gammaproteobacteria bacterium
TGAAGGCAGCGGGTGCCGTCTTTCTTGGCAAAACCAACCTCGACGATTTTGCGATGGGCTCGTCCACAGAACATTCCGCCTTTGGTCCAACTAAACATCCGCGTGATCTTGAACGCGTGCCTGGCGGTTCTTCGGGTGGTTCGGCCGCGGCTGTGGCTGCTGATATGTGCGTGGCGGCGTTAGGCTCGGATACAGGCGGATCCATCCGTCAGCCAGCCGCCTTTTGTGGCATCGTTGGTCACAAACCTACCTATGGCAGTGCTTCGCGCTATGGCATCATGGCGATGGCGTCATCACTCGATCAGGTCGGTCCCATGACCAAGACCGTCGAGGATGCCGCGCTGCTCTTCAACGTCCTACGTAGTCAAGACGCACACGATCAAACCACGGTCGCCACACCAACCATCTCTCTCGAAAAGCGAACAGACCTTAAAGGCGTACGCGTAGGCTTGCCACGCCAGGCTTGGGGTGAAGGTATGAGCGAGGGTGTACGTTTTCATACCGAGCAGGCACTTGAGCTGCTGCGTTCTTTAGGTGCAGAGGTCAAACAAGTCGACCTGCCGTATGTCGAAGAGGCGTTGGCTGTCTACTACATCCTTATGCCCTGTGAAGTTTCGGCGAATATGTCGCGTTTTGATGGTATGCGCTACGGCGAACGTGCGATCGCTAACACGCTCACCGAAACCTACGCTGCCTCACGCAGTCAAGGTCTAGGCACCGAAGTCCGACGCCGTGTACTCCTCGGAGCCTACGCTCTCTCGAAAGGTTACTACGACGCCTATTATCGCCAAGCGCGCAAAGTGCAAACGCTCATCCGTCGCGCCTATGTCAAAGCGTTTCAAGAAGTCGACATCCTCGTGACACCAACAACACCCTCAACCGCATTCAAAATCGGAGAGAAGGTGGCAGATCCATTGGCAATGTACCTCGAAGATATCTTCACGGTTAGTGCCAACGTCGCAGGTTTACCAGCCGTCTCTATTCCGTGCGGTGATCACGAAGGCTTGCCCGTCGGTTTGCAGATGATTGGTGCACATCTTGCTGATGGAGCGTTACTTTCAAATGCGTATGCCTTTGAACAGGCACGGCGTTGATCTATGATCCGAAGCCCCCTGCGCCCCCTGAAGGGTGTTCTGTCGGAGGTCCACTTTAGGGGATTTAGGGGCTGTAGCGGAAGAGTTTAATAAGTTTTATGTTCCTATTCCAAATCATCGTCGAACCTTCCGAACCCGCCTTAGAGCCCATCTCTTCCTCGGGATCTTCAAATATCCATCCTGGAACGATTGTTGGATTATTTATCGGCGGAGTTGTGCTTGTGACGTTGGTGGGGATTGCGTTGTATAGATTGTCGCGTCTCTTCCATCGACCAGAATTGCATGGCACCTCGCGCGAGCAGATTTTAAAACGCTGGGAGGAGCTTGAGCGCATGTCCACGCAAGGGGTGATGGGAGCAAAGCTCGCGGTCATTGAAGCAGATAAACTTCTCGATCAGGTCTTACGTTCACTAACTATGCCAGGCACGACTTTAGGCGAACGTCTAAAATCTGCCGCTTACACCTACCCCAACATCCATCGCGTCTGGGGCGCACACCGTCTGCGTAACCAACTCGTCCACGACACCTCCTTCGAAATGGGGAGTAGACAGGCTAGGCAGGCACTGGATGATTTTAAGGCCGCGCTCAAGGTGTTGAATGTGATGTAATTGTTAGGGTTATATCATGTTCCCCTCCTTACGAAGGGGGAGTTAGAGGGGGTGGTTCCATGGCGCTTCCACCTCCCCTATTCCCTCCGTCGTAAGGAGGGGAACATAAAAAATGACATGATCCCCTACATATCCTCACACACCTACTCCATCTTCGGCCTCCACCTACAAACGTGGGGAACATTTGTTGCACTCGGATTCCTGCTTGGCACGTGGCTCGCTGTGCGGCGTGCGAAAGAACGTGGGCTTGATCCAGAACGCATACTTGATCTGATGTTTTGGATTTTTATCGCGAGCTTCATCGGTGCACGTCTTTTTCATGTGATCTTCTACGAGCCAGGCTACTACCTCGCACACCCTTGGGACGCACTCGATCCACGGAAGCCTGGCTGGGCAATCTTCGGCGGATTCATGGGTGCGGCGACGGTGTTTTTCTGGTATGCACGCAAACATGCGTTGTCGTGGATCGAATATGCCGACGTGCTCATTTGGGGACTGCCGTGGGGATGTGGCGTCGGACGCATCGGCTGTTTTCTCATCCATGATCATCCTGGCACACTCACGCACTTCGTCCTTGGCGTGAAATATTCAGACGGTTCTACACGTCACGATCTTGGATTGTATTTGTCGCTCATCGGTTTTACTACGGGCGGACTGTTTCTCTTTTTGAATCGCAAACCACGTGCACCGGGATTTTGGTTTGGCATGTACATGGTGATCGAAGCTGTCGCACGTTTTACTCTCGACTTTTTTCGCATTGCTGATGCACGTTATTTTGGACTTACGCCCACACAGTATCTATCCATCCCATTAGGTTTCGCTGGCGTATGGCTTCTTCGTCGTCGATCTCGTACACTGGTGTAATCTATGTTGTTTGATGTGCTTGTGATTGGTGGTGGTTTTGCGGCCGAAGCGGCGGCGATGTGTCTTGTGCGTCAAAAATATGCTTTAATCGTGCTTGCCAAGCAGGTAAATAGTCAAGCGTTGCTATCAGAGGGCAGTGCTCAAACCATTAATCTAAAAACTGGCGTGACGGTCACACAGATCGAGAAAACGCCGCAAGGTTTTAGTGCGTTGCTTGAAAATGGCGAAATTTACGAAGGTAAAACCGTGTTGGTGGCAACAGGTTCATGTTCGCGCAGTTTGAATGTCACTGGAGAAGCAGAACTGTATGACCGTGGTGTCACTCATGGCATGGATTGTGATATTTCACTCTATCAAGATAAGCTCATGTTTGTGGTTGGCGGTGGAAACTCGGCTATGTCAATGGCACTTTCACTCGCAAAATATGCACAACGAGTGACAATTGTGACTGCCAATGCCACATTAAGCGGCGACGTGGTCATGCGTGTACAGGTGCTAGCATCGCCTAACATCCGTCTGGAAACCTCGACTAAAGTCGTGGCTTTTTTAGGTAAAAAGCAACTCTCGGGTCTTAAACTCAAAAGCCATGATGGATACGAACATATCGAAATGGGAGATGGTGCCTGTCTTGAGACTGGTTGCGTGCCAGCTGCTCAAATGCTGGAGAGTGTGATAAAAGATACGCGCGGTCAGATCGTGGTAGATAAAACTAATACCACCAACGTCGTTGGAGTCTGGGCGGCTGGTGATGTCACGGACGTGGTACATGGATATAGTGTCATCGCTATAGGCGAAGGCACTAAAGCGGCTTTATCAATTATTCACTATTTTCAAACTACTTGAGCTATGCCTATTGCTAATAATACCAGATTGATTGTAGGTATCATCGCCGTGGCGAGCTTGTTTTTTGTAGGTCTGGTCTGGCTAGTAGTGCGCACACCAGCCGATCCTTCGAGCCGTAATGCTGGTCAACCAGAATCGGTCAGCTTTAATGATGAAACCAGCCCTGCGCTCGGTACAGCTGGGGCTAAAACGATCGTACACATGTACAGCGATTTTCAATGTCCAGCTTGTAAGTTAGCTGAACCGCCCTTGAAAGAGGTAATAGACACCTACAAAGATCGCGTGCGTTTTGTGTGGAAGGATTTCCCGCTGGGACAAATCCATTCCAATGCACGCAGTGCCGCCAATGCAGCCCGTTGCGCGGCAGATCAAAACAAGTTTTGGGAATACCACGATCAGCTGTATGCTAAACAATCAGATTGGGACAAGCTTAATAATCCAGCCTCGGTGTTTATTCAGATCGCGCAGACTATTGGTCTTGAACAGAACGTTTTCGCAACGTGTCTGCAAGCCAAAACCCATGATGATAAAATTGCGTCAGATATGACCGAGGGACTTCGTAACAATGTCGATCGGACGCCGACATTCTTTATCAACAACCGCCGCTATTTTACGATGAGTGCGGTAGAGTGGAGGCAAGCCTTGGATAAACTCATCACCCCTTGACGAGAGTCTTGAGTTACGCGTACTTCGTCTCTATAATAATTTTACCTATTTATTTATTTTTGCATATTTTTCCGTGCTATGGAAAATCAACCTACAGACAGTCAATCCTTTTGGAACGGCAGTCCTAAGTCAATGTTCTACATGGGGTTGTTTTTGGGCATCGCTGCCTCTACCACGGTCGCACTCGCGGCGTTGATGGGCGGAATTTGGAAAGGTAAAATGATTATCGGCACCCAGGCAGCATCTCAATTAGTCGCCCAAGCTCCAGCTGCTCCGAATCCAAATGATCAACCACCGCCACCAGCCTTACCCTCAAAACCGGTCAAACCCGTGACAGCTGACGATCATGTGCGTGGCAATAAAGATGCTAAGGTAACCTTGATAGAGTACTCTGATTATGAGTGTCCATTCTGCAAGCGCCATGAACCAAGTATGGAGCAAGCCTTAAAAGATTTTCCTAATGATGTACGTGTTATCTATCGCCACTATCCTCTGACGTCGATCCATCAAAACGCCCAAAAAGCCGCAGAAGCGACTGAATGTGCGGGTAAACTGGCGGGCAATGATGGCTTTTGGAATATGCACGATAAGCTGTTCGCGCGCTCGCCCGATCTTGGTGCCGAGGCACTAGCTGCTGCGGCCAAGGATATTGGTCTCAATGCCGATGCTTTCAAAAGCTGTTTAGACAAGGGAGATATGAAAGCGCGCGTAGATGCCGACACCGCTTCG
>CAZDER010000028.1:0-7245 GCA_964504505.1 uncultured Gammaproteobacteria bacterium
CGCCATCACTCGGGGTGACACTTAAAATAATGGGCTGCTCTACGCACAGACCAGCCGACGAACAGACGCCGCTATGACATTGGGTAGCACTCGTACATGCAGCTAACGAACAAAGACCTGCAACGGCAGTTCCGCAATCAACGCGAGTTTCACCAGCATCTTGAACGCCGTTAAAAGCAGTGGCAGGACGCATGGCGACCTCTACGCGTCGCTCGACGCAACTGCCCGCTAAACAAGCGTAACCGCTAGAACATGAAACCGTGCCACTGCAAAGACGACCCTGTGGCGACGCGGCGCGGAGAGCACACACACTGGCGCGGCACTCATAATCAGGGTCGCGGCACTCGGCAGTTACGCTGCAAGATAGCGGACGGATGGATACTCCTACGTTCGAACTAAAAGCGTTGTGACCACTGATGTCGCTGGCTTGCGAACGCAGCGTGTAGATGCCGAAAGCGGCTCCACTGGTAGGCCACTCAATATTGGCAGTAAACTCGCGCACGGTTGAGATCGGAGCGTCGGCGCCAAGATCAAGACCGTTAACCGAACTTGAAACGTAAGATATAGCCGTATCATCCGTCGCGCGCGTCGAAATCACGATAGTGTCATTTTGCGAAATACCTTGACCATTGACAGGAGCTAGAATAGTAGCGGTTGGCGGTTGCGTATCAATCAAGTTGCCCGTATGGAAACTGACTTCGCAGCCGGCTCTGGTTAGACCGCAGTTAACCCGTTGCGAAGCTTCTCCAGGCATCGCGAGCGAGCGCAGCGTCCGATCGACAACCGCAATAAAATCCGTATCGCCATCCAAGCAGCGTTCGGTGGCAGCAGTTTCACAGATAGCTGACGGCACAAACTCGACAATGTAACCGCTCACATTCAGCACACCATCAACCGGTGCGCGGCCAGTAGCGCGATAGACATGAATAGTGGTTAGCGCCACCGTTGGATCAACGGCGCGATTGAACACAAAATGCACACGCACGTTGCGAATCGGAATCGAACCCACTGGCGTGATCGAACGCAGTTGAAAATTAGAGAAAGCTCCGCCGCCGCCAAAGCCATCATTGCGACGGGTGTCATCAACCACCACGTCAGCACCGCCACCGGTAGTCGCCTCTAACAGACGACTGATCACATAACGCGTGATCGCCCAAGCACTTAGAATAATAATGAGTCCGATGACCGCGTTGCGCAACAAGGTGAGTGCTCGTGCGGTTTTGGTCGGATCTCCGCCCGAGGTCATCCAGAGAAAACCCGCGTAAATGACGAGACCTAGAAAAATAATGCCAAGCAGTCCTAAAAACACGTTGATAACACGCGCCGCAATCACGCGCGGGTCGGCCGTGCCTAAACGCACTGTCGTACCCACCGCCGTCAAACCCTCGGTAACTTGTGCCTGCACCGTTCCCGAAAACGCCAACGACACGCCCGCTGCCAACATGAGGGTCAAAACGGCGACAGACGCCCAGCGGAAAACGCGGTTCATGGAGTACGATGAGAAAATAAGCAGCCCACGGCTTGAGGATTATTGTTGCAACAAGTACCCACCTCCAATGTTGCCGCACACGTCGCGGAGCCCGAAGGCTTGAAGCAATTTTGCAACAGATTTTGCACGCCTGACGTGATGATCGGCGCATAAGTTGGCGACAGGCTGCCAACTCGCGCCGTGCTCGGCAGACGCGCATATAACCGATGGCTGATGGCGATACTGCCAAAATCAGGCGGTGGAACGACGCGGTCAGTACCAGCAGCTGGTTGATGAATGATTTGGTACGAAGTAAACCAAAACGTGTCACTGGTTATTTCTCGTGGTTCGTTTTGCCGCGTCATGTAGACATTGGCAGCGTTGACGGTGGAGGCTTGCAGAATGTCAGCCGAAGCTGAATGTGATGGCCACAGACCAAAAGCTGCTTTAGGTTCATGATCGACAGGCATAAAGCTAGAACCGCCTGTACCATCAGACGCATAAACACCTAAGCCAGGATTAGGATCAGTAGCAAAAATCTTAGGCGCGGTTATGTCCACTGCACCATTAGTTCGAAAAACGGCTTGCCTGTTATCGCTAAGCAACGGCGAGATAGGGTTAGGGCCTTCGGCTGTGCCATTACCGTTGCCATCCAGCGAGTTACCACAGACGTCTACGATACCATTGTACAGGGCACTGCTAACAACTGCTTGAGGCGAACCGACCGTGATTAAGCTAGCTGCCTTAGCCAAAAGCTTGACCGTGGATTCCGTGGGCGCAGATTCCGTTCCCCTACGTGGCAAACAATGAATATCTCGACCGCAAGCATTGCTTCCGCAAATATCGTCGGGCACAAACTCGACCGTTTGGTAACGGTTAGAAATCTTCCATGCTCCTTCTACGCGTGCGAACGGTGAATCTGGCGGAGTAGACAAACCACTCGTGACTTCGATATTGTCGAAACCGCTGGCAATGCCCAAAACGCTGCGATAGATGCCCGAAGCGCTGGTTGGATCGACAGCCTCATCAAAATTGATTTGGATAATCGTGTTAGGCGGCTCGGCTCGCATACCACCGCTGGGCACGATCGAAGTAATTTTGGGCGGAGTTAGATCGACTACCGTCGAAACTTCAAACTGCCATCGGTAACCGGTTGGAAAGTCTGAAGTAAAAGCTGGCCTGCCATCTTCGCGCAATAAACCAGATGTGCCAGGCATGATCTCGACGCGATAAGGCGTGTTAACGCTCGGACTTCCTAACCAGGCACGTGGTCTAAACACGAAAGTTTTGCGATCATCGGTAAAATGCACATCGACTTGATCAGAACGGAGGGTTTCTTCGCGCGTGCCATCTCGTCTAATAATGTGAAACGTGGTCGCATTCAGCGTGGTAGTAGCAGTATCATCAGTCAAAAGCGCAGGTGTGCCATTATCGAGATAATCTTGCACCAGCGAAGCAATTTTGATGGGTTCGGTGAACGTGACGATGATCGCCGTGTTGCGCGGTACGTTAACAGCATCGCGCATTGGCAAATGGTATTCGACGATCCCGTTGCCAAGCGAGCCCGCCGACGAAGGGAAGGAGGCTCTTGGACCAGTCTCGGCATTCTCTACGTCTCCAGACGAGACTTCTGCTAAACGCTCCAATATAAACGCGGTCAGGACAAAGGCCGAGGCAATAATGATCAACCCGATCACGGCATTGCGGATCATGCGCAGTGCCTTTTCGACTTGAGCAGGATCATCACCAGCCATGGTGTACAGATAGCCGGCGAAAAGCATGTAACCTAAAAAAACTACGCCAAGCACGCTCAAAAAGACGTTGATGACGTTGCCGATGATAACATAAAGATTGTTAGCGCGACCTAGTCCAGCTGAAGTAGCCACCGTATCAATATTGCGGACTGCTTGACTAACTTGCGCCAACGCCACCGACTGCGAAATCAGCAATATGCTAAAAATGCAGCACGCCAACACACCGAGTCGCAACAGCCCGCGTCGAGCTGAAGGTCGGAAAGCAACTAGCGTTCGGAATGAGCCTGAACCTTTCCAAAGCATGGGAAGAAAAGATTCGTGAATTAAACGTTGCAAGTTTACTCTGCCAGCAAGCGTTCGACAATACGCCGCACCTCGTTGCCATCGGCTCGACCCGCCACCGCTTTCATAGCCACGCCCATCGCCTTGCCAATTTCCTTGATACCCGAGCTCAACAACGCCTCGCGTACGATCCGCTCTAACTCCTCGAGCGGCAAACCAGCTGGTAAGTACGCCGCGATGATATCTATTTCAGCTTGTTGACGCTCTACTAAATCTTGACGGGCTGCGTTCAAAAAATCAGACAGCGCGTCTTGATACTGTTTGATCATGGTTTTGAGCACTGGCGTTACCTCCTCGTCAGACAACGTATGCCCAACCTCAATCTGCCTATTTTTGAGAGCCGTCCGCATCAGACGCAAAGTCGAGATCTTGATCTCGGCACGCGCCTTCATAGCTTCTTTAAATTCTTGTTCTACACGTTCGAGAATAGTCATAAATGATAATAAAAACGCAAAGGGCTTACGCCGAGACTATTGTCCCAAGTTCGTAAGCTCTATCATACCACACGCGTAGAGCTATGCTCCACGACGCGTATTGCGTTGTTTCTTTGGGTCTTCTTTGAGCTGCCCAGTTTTTGACAAGTATTGATATTGTCCACGCATTTCTTCACGACGCAGGGCGCTGGCACGGCGTTTGGTTAAGTTGCGATCTTTGGAACGAAAACGCCGACGGCGCGTCTCCATCGAGCGACCGCTGTCTTGAAAACGACGTTGAAAACGACGTAACAAGGCATCAAAGGTTTCATTCTTTTTACGTTTGACATCTGCCATAAAGCCACGCTCCTTTCTATAATCAAAGTCACCCCGTAAGTGCTCGCAGCACACTACCGCAAAGCCGTGAGTGCGTCAACGCTTACAGCCCCAACTTCTTTTTGACTGCGTGAACAACTTTTTTGACATCCACGATTTCTTGCGTGCCAGCATCCATATCGCGAATAATGGCAGTACCATCTAATACCTCTTTTTGACCAATCACGACTGCCCATTTGGCACCGCGACGATTAGCGATTTCCATTTGGGACTTGATCGAGGATTTAGCGAAAGCCTCTCCGATCAAAATGCCAGCGCGACGAAACTCCTCAAACAAGGCCAAAGCTTTTTTACGGCCAACCTCGCCAAGCTGCGCCAAGAATATATCGACAGACGCCATGCTGGCTGGCACGAATGGTGCGTTTTTATCTCGTTCTTTTAAGCGCGACACGATGCGATCTAACCCCAAAGCAAAACCCGCCGCCGGGGCTGGATGGCCACCCAAAACTTCCACCAAACCATCATAACGCCCGCCGCCGCCCAAAGCTGATTGCGCCAACTCGGTTTCGGCACTATCCGCATACCACTCAAATACCGTCTTAGTGTAGTAATCGAGACCGCGCACCAAATATGGGTCTAGTTCATAGCGCACGCCAACTTCGTCAAGATACTCGAGTACGTGGGTAAAATGAGCTTTTGAGTCTTCGTCCAGCCAATCCACGATTTGCGGGGCTTCAGCCTTGAGTTCTTGCATGGCTGGATCCTTGGAATCCAGCACGCGCAAAGGATTTTTGAGTAAACGACGCTTATCATCTTCAGACAAACGATTCTTTTTGGAACGAAAATAGCTCACTAACGCCGCCTTGTAATTGGCGCGCGACTCTGGCGTACCGAGCGAGTTGACACGCACCACTGCTTCGAGATCAAGCGCCTTGAGAATATTCCAAGAGATAATGATAAGTTGCGCATCCACCACTGCATCAGCCTCACCGATACACTCAAACCCAGCTTGAAAAAACTGACGAAAACGCCCCGCCTGTGGGCGATCATAACGAAACATGGGACCCTGATACCACAGCTTGACTGGCTGGGGTTGATTCCACAACCCGTGCTGGATGTAGGCGCGAATAGCTGGTGCTGTGCCTTCGGGACGCAAGGCGATTTGCTCACCGCCAGCCGATTCCCATGTAAATAGCTCTTTCTCGACGATATCGGTGAGTTTGCCTACACCGCGTAAAAACAAAGCGTGATCTTCGATCATCGGCGTTTCCATCCGATCATAGGCATAAGCCCGTGCCACGCTTTCAATCACCTTATTCACGCGATCCCAATGCGGCTGGTCAACTGGCAACAAATCACGCATACCCCGCACAAGTTGGATGGGTTGCGCAGATTTTTTAGCTGGTACAAGCGCTGGAGCGAGAGCCTTAGAAGTCCCATGCCCCGAAGCCCCCTGCCCCCTAAAGGGGGTTCTGTCGGAAGTCCACTTTAGGGGATTTAGGGGCTGATTTAGGAGCTTTTTGTTGGTCTTTAACTTCATGGACATACTCATTAGGGTGTATACGTAAGCGAATTAAAATGCTTCCAACGATCGAACGGATAAGCCCGCACCCAAACCCGACCTATAAGAAAGGAGCGCTTGACCGGACCGAATGAACGTGAATCGAGACTGGCGGCACGATTATCCCCCATCAGATAATACTCATCGTCCTTGAGCGTTTTGGTATCCGTGAGCGAAGTGTAATCTTGATCGAGATACCCGTGACCGTCAACCTGCTGCTCGTTCAGCACGAAGCCGTTTTCATGTGTTTTATTGTAAATACGCACCTTGCCATTGGCTACCTCGATAGTTTCGCCTGGCAAACCGATGACACGCTTGATAAAAAACTCACTCGGATTGCGCGGATAACGCGTCACTACCACATCACCGCGTTTCGGCATCCCGCGCCGATAGGTCAGTTTATCAACAAACAGATACTCATGATCATAAAAGTTAGGTTCCATGCTTTGACCTTTGACGTAGAAAGGCTGGATAAGAAAAGTCCGCAACGGAATAACGATGGCAGCTGAAATGAGTATGATCTGGATGAGCTCGAGCAAACTGCCTAAGAGCTTTTTTTTGGGCGGACCGACATCAGCAGCGGGCTCGTCTGGCGTGGCAAGAGGGGGTAAAGACATGCGGAGTAGATTAGCCTAAAAAATCTTTTTCGTCGAGACGGGTAGAGCGATCTGACAGTAATGATCAAAGTCCAAGCGCACGACGCATACGTAGGCGGAACCAAACGGCATGAAGATAACGGGCACTCACCACTGTGAGACCAGCTATTAAGGACTCGGTTGAACCTAAGAGAGCTAACAACCAGCCGTTATGCGTCCAAGCGGGAACACCTGCAAAAACGATAGCAGCTGTGAGCGGAGCCATAAACGCTCCGATGAACAATCCAAGCCGAGCTGGATTCGAGAAATCTTGCTGCAAAGCCAAACGCCACAAGCGATCCTCATGCGCACGTAGCTTGCCGCTACGTTTAAGCGCGACGAATGCCTCATGATATAGCTTGATGGATTGCAAGGCCGTGGTTAATGACAAAGCAACCGCCGAAGCTCCAAAGATCAAACCGGCTAACCCAAACTGCCCAGCTTCCACAAAACGCTCAACCGAAAAAGCTCCATAGGTCGCTAGGGCAAACACTGGCACAAGAATACGTGAACGCTTGATAAGCTGACGCCAAGTAAACCCCGAACCACGCAGTGCGAAAAGTTCGGCGGTTTCGGCTAAAAGATCATCTGCCGAGGCGGCAAACACTTTGCCGATCCCATGCATCAAGTGTTCTAACCCGTGAGCTACGGGACCAACAATGATCAAGGCTTTGATGATGGTCTGCGCTACCTCGGTACGCGTGTGAGCGTTATCAAACAAGACACGATGCACAAT
>CAZDER010000029.1:0-7147 GCA_964504505.1 uncultured Gammaproteobacteria bacterium
GCTCGTACTTGCAGCACATCCTTGGTATGTGATCCATCCGTTTTTGATCTGCACGTTTTTAGCCTTGGGTTTTATCATCTTGGCGGAGAATGCGCGCTATCCAGTTGATAATCCAGCCACGCATCTTGAGCTCACGATGGTGCATGAAGCCATGATTCTAGAATATTCTGGACCCTATTTGGCGATGCTAGAAGCAGCCTCGGCGATCAAGCTTACTGTTTTTCTCGCTTGGTTTTTACAATTAACTTTACCCTGGATGAATCCGCCTTTCTTAGGCGAGTGGTCGGTGTGGCCGTTCGTTTCCTTGCTAGGCAAGCTGGCACTTGGAGCTTTGCTCGTGGCTTTAGTCGAAACACTGTGCGTCAAAATGCGTTTTTACCGTATGCAAGAGTTTATGGTCACGGCCTATTTTCTTGGATTAGCTGGTTTTGTGTTAACGCTGATTTTTTGATTGATCCGCTATGACTTCCATCTTGATTGATCCATTCGTGTTTCGCGCGCTCGCGGGTGGCATGTTGCTGTGCGCCTTCTTTTTAGTGGCGCGGATGCGTTTGCGCGCCATGCTCAAAATGTTTGCCTGTCAATCGCTACTGTTAGCCATCTTTGCGGGCTTAACGGCCTTTAAGGCCGACGAACCGTCCCTCTACATCACGGCACTGCTCACGGCGATCTTAAAGGTGTGGTTTATTCCGTGGCTACTAGTGTTTGCGACTGATCGCGCTCGAGCCAGCCATCGTTTGCAAGCCTATATACATCCAACCATCATCCTCATGTGCGCGGCACTAACCGTGGGAGGTGCTTTTATGCTCACACGTTCGCTCTTGCCTGTTGCAAGCGCGGATTATTTGATGGCTGCTTCAGCCGTTTCGATGATCCTGCTTGGTCTACTGATGCTCGTGACGCGCAAAGATATGTACGGGCAAATCATTGGTTTTTTGTTGATGGAAAATGGCATTTTTACTTTTGGATTGACGCTGACTGGCGGTATGCCGCTCTTGGTCGAGATGGGCATCTTTTTTGATGTGGCAATTGGAGCTGTGCTCATGGCAGCCTTGTCTTATCGAGTGCAGCAAGAATTGGAAACGGTGGACACCGACACGTTAACCAAACTCATTGATTGATTATGTTACCCGTCTTGCTTTTACTCGCTTCGGTGGTAGCCATGCTTACCTACCTTTGCCTTGGCAACGAACGTTCTTTGCGTCTCGCGTCAATCGGTTGGTCAAGCGTGATCGCGCTCATCGCTTTCGGCGTGGCTGTACCTGTTTTAATGGGTCAAACTCTGCCAGCCGCCTATCTGTTGCACGTTGATGCTTTGGCAGCCTTGCTAATTGCGCTGGTTGGTTTTGTGCAGTGGACGGCGACGCTCGTGAGCGGGCCATATCTGCGTGAGGAATTGCATGAAAAGATCATCACCTTCAAACAAGCGCGTGTGTATCATGTGTTATTACAGCTGTTTGTACTCTCGATGATGCTCGTGCTCATGGCGGACACGATCGGCATCATGTGGATTGCGCTCGAGGCGACTACCTTAGCGACCACCATGTTAGTGGCGTTTTACATGCGCGAGGGTTCGCTCGAGGCAGCTTGGAAATATATCGTGTTGTGTTCGGTCGGGATTTCGCTCGGGTTGCTGGGAGTGTTACTCGTGTCATACGCTTCGTTACAAGCTGGGGCTGGTCTTGGATCAGATGCCTTGAGCTGGGAGGCGTTGCGTGCATCGGCAAAGTTATTTAATCCAGCCGTGATGCGTTGGACATTCATCTTTATTTTTGTCGGCTATGGCACCAAGGTCGGAATTGTGCCGATGCACACTTGGTTGCCAGACGCGCACCGCCTGCCAATCTCGGGTATGTTGTCGGGTGTGCTCTTGAGCGTGGCCTTGTTTGCGATTTTACGTTTTAAAGGTTTGACGGATGCAGCTCTTGGTTCATCGGTTTGGACCAATCAACTCTTTCTGGTGTTTGGCGTCCTCTCATTTTGTGTGCCTGCCGCTTTCATCATCGTGCAGAAAAACTACAAACGGCTATTAGCCTATTCAAGCATTGAGCACATGGGTTTCATGGTGTTCTGCCTAGGTTTAGGCACGCCTGGAATATTGCCAGCGATTATACATCTGATTGGCCACTCCTTGCTTAAATCCATGCTCTTCTTTGGCACGGGCAATATCTTGTTGCGCTGGAAGTCTACCAAGTTTGATAATGTCGGTCCGCTGATGGGCGCGTTGCCATATACCGGAAGTTTGTTTGTACTTGGTTTGTTGCTGTTGTTAGCAGTGCCGCCTTCGCCCTTATTTTTGAGCGAATATCTTGGCTTAGTCGCTGCGTTTTCCACCCATCCAATTTTTGCTGTAGCGATCTTGCTTGGTGGCAGCATCATTTTTGCAGGCATGATCAAAAACGTCATGCCGATGGTGTATGGCAAACGTGAAGATCAACTCAAAGCACCACCTGAACGCTTGAACCTCTCGCATCTAGCGATGTTTTTGCATCTTGTTGTGGTAGTGGCACTCGGCTTGTCGTTTTTAACGACTTATGGTCAAGCACTTTTAACCCGTATCGTGGCTTCTATCGCTTAATATGACGCTTGCCTCTCTTATTGCCCATCTTGGACTAGACGCGGATTGCGCAGATCGTTTTCCGTGTCTCGAGGTTCCGCGTGAACGCTTGGCTGAACTCGTGGCTCGGGCGGTTAATGAGCGTCATACGCCGTTATCTCTCATGTACGCGACCGATGAGCGCGCCGAGCATGACGCTTTTTTTGTGCACGCCGTCTTAGCGGTCGACTCGGAGGCTGGACTACTGACGCTACGCAGTCGATTGCCAGCTAATGATCCAACTTATCCAGCCGTGACCAAGATGGTGATGGCGGCGCATTGGTATGAACGCTTGATGGGAGATCAGTTTGGAATTATCGCTCAAGATCATCCAGATTGGCGGCGGCTGATGCATCATTCCAATGTGCCTTTGGAAACGTATCCATTACGCAAAGATTTTGCTTGGGATACGCAGTTGCCGTATGCCGACGAGCCATATCCGATGCACGTGGTGGAAGGGGAGGGGATTTATGAGATTCCAGTCGGACCCATCCACGCGGGCATTATCGAGCCAGGTCACTTTCGTTTCCATGTCTGCGGCGAACGTATCTTGACGCTCGAAGGCAAGCTGTTTTTTACGCACAAAGGCGTCGAAAAGTTACTTGAGGGACGTACGCCGTTAGAGGCTATGCCGTTAGTGGAACATATAAGTGGCAATATGCCAGTGGCGCATGCTATCGCATTTTGCGAGGCAGCGGAACGTATAAGCGGCACCGAGATCCCCGAACGAGCAGCATTCTTACGCACCTTTTGGAACGAGCTTGAACGTGTGACCATGCACATTTTTGATCTAGGCAACATCGGTGGCAATGGTACTGGCTTTACTTTTATGGCGGCGCAAGGTTTCCGCGTGGTCGAACAATTGCGTCGGTTAGGTGCAACCCTAACAGGGCATCGTTATCTATATGGGGCAGTGATACCATGTGGAGTGTCTGGCGATATGTCTGATCTAGACATCGAACGTACGCTTGAGATGCTGCAGGCGATCGAGCAGGATTGGCAGGAAACCATCAAGATTGCCTATGCCACCGATGGACTCATGGAACGCTTTGAAACCACGGGTATCCTTAAAAAACGGGCGGCTATCGCTTATGGTGCGCAAGGTTTGCCAGCGCGAGCTTCGGGCGTTGATCGCGATCTGCGTCGCGAGCGTCCATATGCTGCCTACAGTCAATTGCCTGTGAATGTGATCACACGTTCCGATGGCGATGTGTGCGCTCGTTTTGATGTGAGGGTGTTGGAGTTAGCCGAGTCGTTTCGTTTATTGCGCGAGTGTTTGGTCAAGTTACCAGAGGGTCCAGTGTCGGTGGCTTTCGAGGCGCAAGCTGGCAACGCCTATGGTTGGGCCGAAGGTTGGTTGGGTGAGGTTTTAGATTGGGTGCGTTTGGACGCGGAAGGGCGTATCGAACGTTGTGTTATCCGCGATCCATCTTTTTGTAACTGGCCATTGTTTGGTGAGATTGGTCCAGGCAACATCGTGCCTGATTTCCCTTTGTGCAATAAAAGTTTCAACCTTTCCTACTCGGGAACGGATATGTAGGCACTAAAAAAGATCAAACCCGCCGCGACTAGAACCACAGATGTGGGTGTTGCAGGCGGGTGAGAGGCGCGGGAGGTTGTGTTAGTCGAATGGAATAATGCTGACACACCGCAAGAATGAGTCGGTAGAGGCTCTTGTCAGGCGTGCTTCCACTCACTAAGATGTGAAGATAAAAATATGAAATATGAATTTACTTCGGATAACTTTGCGAGCGAAGTTTTACAAGCGTCGGTGCCAGTGTTAGTGGACTTTTGGGCCGAGTGGTGCGGATCTTGCCGCCAGATGGGGCCGATCATCGAAGAGTTAGCGCACGAGCTGGATGCCGCCAAAATAAAAATCGGCAAATTGAATGTAGATCAAGCCAGCGAGCTGACACAACAGTATAAAATCATGTCTATTCCCACACTGCTTGTGTTTAAACACGGACAAGTGGTTGAGCAAATGCTAGGGGGTATGTCAAAAGAAGCCTTGAAAACTAAGCTTGAGAAACACCTGGCGTGAGATGTTATGCGTAACGTTATTATCATCGGTTCTGGTCCAGCTGGTTTCACGGCGGCGATTTATGCAGCGCGTGCCAATCTCAAGCCGGTGTTGTTTGAGGGTCCTGATCCTGGCGGTCAACTAATGACTACGACTGAAGTCGAAAACTTTCCTGGCTTTCCTACGGGCGTAGCGGGTCCAGCTTTGATGAAGATTTTGCGTGAGCAGGCTCAACGTTTTGAAACCGAGATTATTTCGGAAACGGTCGAGCATTTAGCTTGCATCGAGGGCGGTTTTGAAGTTGTGGCTAAAGGTGAAACCTATCAAACCAAGACGGTTATTTTGTCTACGGGTGCGACGGCTAAACGCCTCGGTCTGGCATCAGAAAAAGCCCTCTATGGCAAAGGCGTTTCGGCTTGTGCGACCTGCGATGGCTTCTTCTTTCGTGGCAAACAGGTGATCGTTGTCGGAGGCGGGGACAGTGCTATGGAAGAAGCTAATTTTCTGACGCGTTTTGCCGATGAAGTCACCATCGTCCATCGACGCGATAGCTTTCGCGCCTCTAAAATTATGCAGGAACGCACGCTAAAAAACCCCAAAATTAAAGTCATATGGAACACGGGTGTGCTGGATATTCTCGGTCAAGATGTCGGTCAGGTGACAGGTGTGCGCCTCAAGAACACGGTCACCGGTGAAGAACGGGATATGCCAATTGATGGCGTGTTTGCAGCCGTTGGTCACGAACCTAACAGTTCGCTCGTGGCAGACCTGCTTATATTAGATGAAAAACGCTATGTCAAAACTCTCCCAGGCTCGTCTAAGACAGATGTGCCTGGGCTGTTCGCTTGTGGCGATGTACAAGATGCTCACTATCGTCAAGCGGTGACTGCAGCGAGCACTGGTTGCATGGCGGCCTTGGACGCAGAGCATTATTTAGCGAACGAAGCTACTCCGCTACAGCCCCTAAATCCCCTAAAGGGGACTTCTGGACCCTCCGTATAGAACCCCCTTTAGGGGGGCAGGGGGCTTCCTAGAAATAAAAAACACCAGAGCTCAAGCAATCCGCACCCAAGAAATGTATCTAGAGGTGAAAACGAGTCGAAACCCGTTGTGCCCTATGGAGACATTCCATGCTTGTCGTGGATGCGGATTGCTAAAGATCTGGTGATAACTAACTTCGTACCATAGCAATTTTTATCAGTTTTGTCAATGTTTGTGGGGTTTCCCTCCGTTTCCCTTGTTAGAGAGACAAAAAGAAGCCCGCCAAGAGCGGTCCGTCAAAGTACAAAAACATTTTTACCACGACGAACACTCATCGTCAAGTACGACGAGGTAGTCCCGTATTCTTTAGAGATTTGGGTTGTTTACGCCAGTTTGATCTACCCCATCGACTGGTTGTGTGAGTTTTTCTACGCCCTTAAGGCACACGGCTTGCCAAGGTTTGTAGCGGCTAAAGAAGGTTTTTTTGATGACGTTGCCATCAGGGTAGGTCACGCTATAATCGAACTCTGCATCGGCGCCAGCGTGGGCTGTTTCGCTGCATTTTTCCTCGCTAGGCTTCAAATCTAACGTTTCTATAACTTTTTTGGGCGGAGCAGCTACGATATTAAAGACTTTAGGCGTGCTTTGTACGACCGTGCGTCCGTCTTTTTTGCCCCAGATCGTAAAAATTAGATTATCATTTTGCACGCGAGGCGTAATCAAGACCCAACCGATCAAATCGTTTTTGAACTTGAAATCAGGGGCTGGATCGTAGATGGTGGCATCGGTGCCAGCCGGTTCGTAATAACGCACACGATAACTGTGGTTACGCCGTTCAGTGATCGGGAATCCGCTCGCGAGTACTGCGCGAAACATAGTCGTCCCAACTTGACAAAGACCACCGCCAAACTCGGGCGTGGTTTTGTTGCCTTTGATCACTAATTCTGGTAGCCAACCGTGTGCGCCATCAATCATGCCTAGAGTTTTTAACATCGAAAACTCTTCGCCTGGCGGTACTAGAGTCAGGTTTACTTTGGTTGCGCCGAGAGCAATGTTTTTACGACGATTAGCAGGGGAGCCAGTAAAGCTTGATTTGCCGACCCCGACGATTTCATGGATGCCAAGACGTTCGCCATCTCCAAGTATCGTCGGTTCGAGCTTGGCTAAAACGATCGAGATAGTGCTGGAATTGGCCTGCCAACCAGCTAAAATTTGCTGGATGGTCGTCACGGCATCCACATCAACACCACCTTCGGGTGCTTCGAAGGTGATAGCCGTGCCGTCTTTATCTACTTCGATACGACCATTTTGAACAGGCTTTAAAAGGTTGGTGACGTGCGGTCGGGTTTGTTTGGCAATGGCTTCTGCATCGAGTACCAGGCTAAATGGTTGCGTGTTGGTGGCGACTTGGATCCAGCTAGCTAGGTCTTCACGCGTCACGGACCACTGTGCGTGTTCGGCGTACAGGCTAAACGGTGCGTGTTCTAACCAAGCTTCGGCGAGCGGCACGAGGTGTACGAGTTCAGCGCTCGTGATCGACGGTTGGTCTT
>CAZDER010000030.1:0-7052 GCA_964504505.1 uncultured Gammaproteobacteria bacterium
TTGGCACATGAATCGGTTAGCTTTCGAGTGGCGAGATCGTCCAGAGCTTTTACGCCTGTTAAGCTGCCGTACAGACAATGACTGTAATGATCCAGCATTGGTGCGGATGACTTCGTTGTGGGGTGGTTTTTCGCAATATCAGCGTACCGGCACCTGCCAAGTCGCAAACGATGCCAATCTTATTGTCAAGGTCAAAGTCGATCGTGATTGTGCACAGTGGCTAGGTTGCAGCAGTTCGGAGGTGGCGTTTAATCCTGCTACGGGTCGGTCGCAGAGCTTATGTACCAACGTGGCGTTGTGCGATAAAGGCGAGCAAGCTACTGGCGACCAGTACTGCAGCGGTTATGTGGCTCGCGACTCAACTTCCACCGAGCCGATTTTGGCCAAGGGCATGGCACTGACACAGCCGCTCTACATCAGTCGCAACATCGAGCTTGGACAAAAAGATTACAGCGGCTACGCCATCCCCAACGCTTTCTTGCCGATCGACATGGTCAATGCGCGGGTTGCGATTGATGGTGCTGGTGGCGATAGCCGTGTCGCTGGTAAGTTTGCGCGTGATTATCGCTTAGTTACGGCAGTTGCGATGCCCCGAGCAGGGAGTATTGGGGATAACGAGTGGCGTCACGATCAACCACCGTTGCCTAATCAAGCCAAGATTCTCGATCGACGTACGCGGCTCGGAGCAGCTTATCCAAACTTGCATTTATGCCAACACTTGCAAACTAACTTGATCGGCTATTTTATTCCAGCCAACACACAAGTGACGAGTACAAATTTCTGCTATCTGGCTGCCTCGTTTGATCCGACTACGGTCAGCGATCCCGAAGTGCGCCGCAGCCCGTATGATTTTACTTCATTGGCTATGGGTTTTACCGAGGCTAATGCTGATAACGATGGTTTTGTAGCGCGAGCTTTCCCAACCGCCGAGTGTCGCGCCAACCCCGAAGCTGACGCGCCGTTTAGCACTAAATACGTGACGACTTGGAATCTAGCCAAAAATCCACCCAAACCTACCCAGCGCGCGCCAGGTTTTGCGCGTGTCAATATCTGCGAATACGGTCAAACCTGCAGCTGTACCTACAAACGCGCTGATTATAGCGAGGCAGCGATTAGTAAGTTCTTCGAGGCCGATGCCCAAACCGTGCCGAGTGGCGTGTGCGTGGGTGGACCAAGAGATGGCGAGGCGTGTGTGGCTGGAGCGACTTCCAACGCCAATGCGACCGGAACCAATGCTGCTACAGCTGCTTTAGCCTCGTTAAACTGTGGCGATGCTCAACTTGGCGGACGCTGCGTTGCTTTGTCACGGATTGAAACCGTACGCGGGGTCTTTGGTCAGTGTTTAGAGCGCGATGTGACGCGCACGGTGACAATTGGCAATAAAGTCGAGCAACCCTGCTTAACCTGGAGTCCTGGTGCCATCTTGTTCGGCGAACATGACGTTTACCACTACAACCCTGCAGCCGGCTATCAACCACCACAAGGTTCTGGTGCCTACTACTGTATCTCGGCCGCCAGAAAATCGAAGTCGACGCGTTTGCGGGCTAATGATTTTGAGGGGGCAGAGCCACCAGCACCGTCGACGCGTACTTTGGGTGGCGTAACAGTAACAAGTATGTTTTCAGGCAATATGCAGAAGATTGCCTTTGATGACAATTACGTCTCGCGTGAGTCAGAAAACAAGGATGGTAAAGCTTCTATTTTAGGACAAAACGGTCATGATGGTACGACGGCTGATTATTGCGAGAATGCCGATGAGGAGCAGGATGGTGATGGTAGTCAAGCGAATGATGCTGATGCCTTGCGTTTGGTTGGTACTGGTAACCATCTGGAAGACTCTTACACGGAAGCTTTTTTTCAGATAAATCAGGCGAATTATGTTACAGACCTTTTGGGTCCAGCTCCTACCACGCCCCCACTTTCCCCCGCACAAGTTGCTGCGCGGATAGAAGCTGGTCTAGCCGAAAGCAATATAGGTTACATTAAGATTCAGCCTTTCAAGAATCCCAATGGTCTAGGACGCTTGGCTTGTGGCTATCAAGCCGATTGGGTGGATGGATTGGCATCGATTGATTATGACGAACCAGAGGAGCTACGCACTGGCGATGCCAACTGGCGGACAGCCTTCTTTGCCAATTATTCACCGATGATGACGCGAATCAGCGAAAAGCTTTTGGAGAATGGTGCGGATGATTCTCCGATCGAGCGTCCTTGCGTGAGCCCTGCCATTGCTCCTGCTGTTGCTGGTAATTGTCATTTCAAAACATGGGAAATAGGTTATCGAACGGAAGGGCAAACTGATTTGTTCAAGGGGGCTTTTAGTAATAATCCGAACACTAATCTAGCGGGCGGTTTTGCTGCCTTGCGTACGAATCCGTTCAAGAGTGAATGCGCATCCGATAAACCTTATTTTGGCATTCGTGCCGTTTTTGAACAAAAAGTTGGCACTGCCGACGGTTCTACGCCTGTTCCTTCGCCTACTGCACGCCCAAGCGGTTTATGGAAATTCGTCGGTTTGTGGGTGGCATCGTGCGCTGGCAGCGTGAATGATGTGCGTTACATGTACATGAATGTAGATGTGATGTGTGCCGATATTTGCCGGGAAATAGCCGAGGTACGTAGCAAGGATTCGTTGCAGGATGCTGCTTTTACCGATCGCGTCTGGTCAACTGCCGCCTATACAGCACCGCGCATTGGTACGCGATACAGCTCAAAATATGCTCCATTTTCCAGTATTCTAACTTCGCGTCCTATCAGTGAAGCTGGCACGGAACCGCTGTTTGAAACTGGTGCGGATATCGTTGGTTTTTCGCCGCTTCAGCCGCCAACATTTTTGGCGGCTGGAGCTAATGCTTATTATCGTTCAAGCTCACTACCAAAGGACAAATGGGCTTATCTTTCTAATCTGTTTGCGCGTGTCTATCGTGTCTATCGCTATTATGACAAGCCAGTAGGGGTAGGTAACCAAGCCTGTCTTGACGGACCGTTTAAGGGCATGGCATGCACGCCTCTCGGTCAAATCGAAGCACAAACAGCGAGACTCGCGTTAGCGCGTATGGAAAAAACTGCGAGCGCAAGTGCTTTAACAATTGCGCGGCAAAGAGTAGACGGCACAGGTATCATTTTTGGTCGAGCAAGTCGTGGCACGATAGGTGCTAGCTCAATGGATGAAGCTACATGTCGCGGTGCAGATGCACTGTGTGCCTTTTCTTACACAACGCAAGCACAAAAAGATCAGCAAGTTGCACTTTATAACCAGAGACTAATAGAGGCGCGCCTTGGTTTTGGTAGAGCACAAACTAGAGATAATAACGCTACCGCAGCTGTAACGGCGGCAGAAACGGAGCTAGCTCGTTTATCTGGTTTGCCAGGTGCCGGAGTGCCGCCAGCTTTTGGTCCCAGTGTCCAGTGCAGCATCAATGGTGCCTGCGATCCTAGCTTATTGGAGGTAAATATCGCAGAAGATGAAAAGAGATGTGATGGTATGTCTGGCATCAATGCTGGTTTAACCTGTACTGGCGATGAGGACATGTGCCACACGGGTGCCACCGTTTTTGATGATAATGGCGTGGCGCATCAAAAACTACGAGCCTGTGTCTTGAACACGGCAGCTTGGACAGAGACCGCTGGTAAATATTCTCGGACAGGCGTTAGGAGTCCAACTGGTAGCGATGTTCTCACCGAAGCTCAAGCTTCGCGTTTGTATGTCGATCACATAGAAACTGTACCCCCACCGTTTATTTGCGCAGGAGGAATAACAGGGAATTTACGCTCACAGGGTCCCGCCTTCCCAGTAGATTGCTCAAGCCCTTCCCCTGCCTCGCGTGAGTGTCCGGAGGAGGTGCATGGCAAATGTGTGCTTCCAGCAGGAACAGTGGCAGGTGTTTCAGACACGAGGCGCTTTGTTGTGCGTGCGAATGAGTCTGTTGCAGCAACTTATCATAAAACAAAATGCGCTTTGCCACGTCGCGATCCAATGGAAGCTGCTATGGCTTTAGAACGCGATAGGGCGGTAGAAACTGCGCGTCGGCAGCGAGATATTGCTGATTTACGAGGTGTAGACAATCCATATCCAGAACTAGTTTATGTTGATACGGCGGATAACCTCATTTATGATGTTTTGCAACAAGAGCGGCGTACGGCTTGTCAGGCTGATTATGATTGTTCCTTTACGCCCTACAATTACTACATGTCACGCCGCGTCTCGACGCCCCTCATTTCGTATGCTCCAATATATTCTGTGCGTTCACGTGGATGGATGGAAAATCGTGGAACAGCCAGAAGAAGTTTTGGTCAAGATGGCAATAGCACTGTCGCAACAGACGAGCTTTACAACGCGTGTTTGATACCTAGCATAGCTAATGATGGAAGGCATGATAATTGTATGAACCAAACCTCGGTTGATGTAGACGCATGTCAGGGTGGATCGAGCGGTGTGAGCGGAATATATGCCGACCATAAAGGATCCATGGGAACACAATTGCCTGTGTTGGTGTTTTATGAGATGACGAGGACAGCGGGCAGAGCTTTTTTCCAATCCCATCCGGGTGCACAGGCAGCTTTGACCAAATCACATGAGGCGAGCATGGAGAGTGATGGTACTGTCACACCTGCTGGTGATTGTGCTATTCAGGCGTGGCGTAAAGGTTGGGTGGGTGATCGAAGCCCTAATCAAACTAATGACTGTGCTAAAGAGGGCTACGACGATGAATTGATAGATAAGAACGGTCAGTACGGCGAACGCAGTCCAGACACTCTATCAGAAATAACTCGTGAACCAGGTATTCACTTAGCCTTTGCGAACGAGCCGACGCCAGACAGTTTAGCCGATGCTTTATGGGCAGGCGGTATTGGCGGTGCAGCCGGTGGTGGACTAGCTACGGGAGGTATCTTGCTGATGGCTGCAGTAGGGGCTGCACCAGGTACTTTAGGCGTATCGCTTATAATAGGAGGGACGGCGGCGGCGGTAGGAGCGATCACGGCGGCTATAGTTGGCTTGTATGAGAGCACATGCGCTGGTACTAGTGCTCGTTGGGAAAATCCTCCATTCGCTACCTGTATGTCTCCGTCCGACTCATCTCAATGGAACAGGTATGGTCGTTGTCGTGGAGGTCTAAAAAATGGCAGCTTATGTTCGGTGCGTGCCTCACTCGGCGCATCTGATAGCTGCGCGTACGATCTTAACGCTAGAGTTGGTGCCGTGGGTGGTGTGCCACAGACCTATCATGGGCGCTCTATTACGACCTTAATGGACTACGAAAATGCGGTAAATGGCTGTGGTCCAGTTTCAACTTCTGATGGTCGCGGTGGTTATCTTCCTGTAGCGGCTTGTGCCCAAAATGGGATATCCGCGACTACGAATGGTTCTGATCCTGATAACGATAACAACACTTGTACGCATACGGTTGGCTACCATCCGCGTGTCGATCTGTGTCCTGATCCAGCCGATGAGTTTTGCGGATTGATTACCTACAAGCGCGGTGATCTATCTTCTCTCGATCCAGCTTTCTCACCTTTTTTGCTACCGACAGATGTCACGGTCGGTCATTACACGCCAGCTTACTTGATGAGCAGTACAACTAGATCGGAGTTTTTCAATCTTGGTGGACATACTCAAAACGACTTCAAATACATCAACTACTACCGTCCCTACCCACCTCAAATTGCGGCGGTGGATGCTAATCAGTGCCGTCAGCCAGGGCAATGTGCGGTGACGCGGACTGCTACGTTTAACTTCAATGGTCAAACCGAGGGACCTGTGACGATCGCTGGCGGGCAGCATAAATCTACTATCCAATTTTACGCTTGGGCGGCGCACAATCAGATGCCTATCCGTCGTATGCTGATTGATTGGGGTGATGGTTTTACGCAAAATCTGCCAGATGCCAAGATCAAAAACCATAAACCATATTGTGGCGTGACCAAGGAGTGCACGATTGTAGCTGGTCCCAATCGAGGTCCGACAGGGCTTACCTGTGGCACTGATAACGATTGTCCGGCTGGTTATGGTCGTTGTGAGAATATGGGAACGTGTAGCAAGCAAGCCGATAAAACCTGTAGCAAAGATGCAGATTGTTTCAAGGAAGGTGACCCTATAATCGATAAAGGTAGCAAATGCAACATCCGCCAATTCTTCGGCAACAGTCCCGATGCTTGCGAGCAAAACTACTTCGAGTTTAGCCATGTCTATGCTTGCGAGGGCGAACGCTCGGTCGCGCAGTTTAGATGCACAGACACCTATCGTTGCGGACGCAATCCAGACTTGCCATGTACTGGCGCTGGCGATGTAGCTACGTGTGGTGCTGGCGACGTGTGTTTGGCTAACCTTGCGCCCAAAGGCGGCTGTTGGGATGCCACCACGCATGCTTGCCGCTTTACTCCACGAGTGTTGATAGAGGACAACTGGGGTTGGTGTACAGGGGAATGCCGTGCTAACACGCGTACCGTTCGTGGAGTAGGTGGAGCCCCAGATACCACGGAAATCGTTGATGATCCAAACGCAGACCCGATACCCGCTCAAATGACGCCAGTTTCCCATCCCTACGGTGGCTGTTACGCAGGTATCCCTATCAATGCCGCTGTATTAAAGGATGAGGTGAGGTTGAATACGAATGGGTTACCACTAACTAGCAATGAGTGTAATGCAACTCGTCCAGGTATCTCTGGTGGCAATCGGTTTATGCGACCGTGGATTGTGTACCCAGGTTCATTGCAACTGCGTTCACGCTGATTCCAAAAACAAAAACACCTCGAGGCTTCTCCTACAGGAGAACGAGGTATAAAGACTTGAAGAAAAAGTAGGTTTTACCGACATCAGAAAGTCACCACATCTATAATGGCATCAGCGACCGTTCTGGATTGTGCATGAATTTCCCTCATGCCGATGGTGAGGTCCCTCCAGAAGCAAAAACCCTCGGTACCAAAATTGCAGGTAGTGCCTCGACAGATTGCGCGGTCGTCACCGCAGCACCATTGAAAGGCTTCGGAAAAGTCGCCACTGATAATAAACCAGTCGCCCAATTATTTCGATAAAAAAACAGCCTTCCTCATGA
>CAZDER010000031.1:0-6823 GCA_964504505.1 uncultured Gammaproteobacteria bacterium
CGAGCGACTAAACCATGAGCTTTTGGCCATGAAACTGCCCCCTGACGCTCCAGAATATGGCGCATCACGTCGTGCCAAATTGGTACGGCACCAGTGATGCCCGACACGCCTTCCATTGGTGAGTTATCAGCATTACCTACCCACACTCCCATCGCCAACTGCGGCGTATACCCAAATGCCCAATTGTCACGAAAGTCTTTGGTTGTGCCAGTTTTGACCGCCACACGCTCGCCGACGTCTAACAGATTAGCCTCACCAAACAAACGAGCGCGCGCCGTCTTGTCCGATAAGATATCCGTGATGAGCCAAGCTGCTTCGACCGCTTTGGAGGACGAATCAAATAACGGCGTGTGCGGTGTTTCGGTCTCTCCCTCTAACACGCGACCTTGGGCATCGCGCACTTCGAGCACGGTACGCGGTTCAACCGAACGTGCCGACAGAGCCAAACTAGCATACGCAGTCGTCACCTGCCACAAGGAAGTCTCCCCGCCTCCCAGCACCAGACCTAGACCGTAATGATCCGGAGACTCTGGAAAACGGATGCCGAAGCGCGACAAGAAACCAACGAAAGACGTCAGACCTATCTTGTCCAACACTTTGACGGCGGGAATGTTGAGCGAGCTGCCCAGTGCCTCGCGCAGCGTGACCGGACCAAAATATTTATAGTTGTAGTTGCGCGGATAATATGATCTACCCTCGGCGGTTGCGAAACGGACTGGTGCATCTGCCACTATCGTCGCTGGCGTAAAACCTTGCATCAAGGCTTGCATATACAGAAACGGTTTCAAAGCCGAACCAGGTTGACGCCGAGCTGTAACCATATCTACTTGACCATGTATCGCTTCATCAAAATAATCACGACTGCCAACATACGCCAACACCTCGCCAGTTTGAGGAGAAAGCGCGAGGAAAGCTGCGTTCGTCACATGCTGATCGGCTAAACGTTCCAAACGACGTTGGATAGTCTCGTTTGCCACACGCTCCAAGTCTGGATCAAGCGTAGTCCGTATCGTATAACCGCCTTCACGAATGGCTGGATAGCGTTCAGCTAGTTCAGCCAGAACATGAAAGACAAACTGCGGAGCTTGGATCGCGTGTCGCGGTGGAAACACTTCTACACGAACGTGCAACGCGGCTTCACGATCCGCGGCAGTCAAGACTTTGGTCTCGACCATACGTTCAAGCACTAAGCGTTGACGCTTACGTGTTTTGGCATAGGCGCGATACGGATCGTACTCGGAAGGTGCTGGCAGCATCCCGACCAAAAGCGCGCTTTCTCCCAGCGTGAGATGTGCTGCCGACGTATGAAAGTAAGTGCGTGCCGCTGCTTCGACGCCATAAGCTTGATTGCCAAAAAAAACTACGTTCGCGTACTGCGTCAACGTTTCTGTTTTGGTGTGCGTCGCCGACCAATACAACGCACCCGTCATTTCACGCAGTTTTTGCAAAAATGAACGCCGTTGTTCAAGGAAGTACTGCCACTTGATGAGCTGCTGTTCGATAGTACTCGCACCGCTCACGATTCTGCCATGCCCTGAACTATCCTTAGCGGCACGCAAGGTCGCCAACCAATCCACACCGTGATGCACATAAAAACGCCGATCTTCACTCGAGAGCAAAGCCTGTATAAATGTAGGAGCGATCTCATTCAAAGACACGATCGTCTGTTTAGACGCGCGTGGATTGCCAACTTCATACAACAAACCTCCCTGACGATCCAATACCTTTGTAGTCGAAAGCAATGGCACTGGTTGCATGAGCGGCACTAGCGACCAACACAAAAATGCAAACAAAACTACCGTCAAGACAACGATCGAGCCTAAAGCAATCTTTTGCGTTCGATTGATGACAAACACATGACCAACTCTCCCTCTAGTAATCCGCCAAGCGTTTGATAAGTGGATGTTGTTGGATTTTTTCGAGAGCTTTAGCTTCGATTTGACGGATGCGTTCACGCGTCACATCAAATTCTTTGCCGACCTCTTCGAGCGTATGACCGACACCATCCGTAAGACCGAAGCGCATTTCAAGAATCTTTTGTTCACGCGGATTTAGGTCTTTAATCACGTCGCGCACATAATCGCGCAACAGTTGCAGCGAAGCCGCTCGATCAGGACTGACGTTTTTGACGTCTTCAATAAAATCTTCCAGCGTCGAGTCATCATCATCATCACCAACCGAAGTTTCGAGCGAAACCGTGTCTTGCGATATTTTGATAATGTGACGCACCTTGTCAACTTCTTGGCTCATTTCCGCCGCAATCTCTTCTGGCAACGGTTCACGCCCCAGCTCTTGGATCAACTCGCGTTCGATTTGTTGAAACTTATTGATTGTTTCCACCATGTGAACTGGAATACGAATGGTGCGCGACTGGTCGGCAAGCGCGCGCGTGATAGCTTGACGAATCCACCAGGTAGCATAAGTCGAGAACTTAAAACCCTTACGATATTCAAACTTTTTGACGGCACGAAACAAGCCGATGTTGCCCTCTTGGATGAGATCCAAAAGTGACAACGACTTGCCTTGAAACTTTTTGGCAATTGACACCACTAAACGCAAGTTAGCCTCGATCAACATGCGCTCGGCCTCTTTCTCGCCTTTTTCTTTGCGTTTAGCGAGCGCAACTTCTTGTTCACCTGTGAGTAGAGGGATTTTACCGATTTCACGTAGATAGATTTGGATTGATTCGGCGGTAAGTTCGAGCGGATCTGCTTTGCCACGCTTGCCATCTTCACTGCTATGTAGATTTTGCAAAATTTCCTCACGCTCTTTACTCCGCCCAAGAATACCTTCTTTTTGTTCCACCATGGTAATGCCAGCTGCATCTAACCGATCGACGAAAGCTTCGTAAGTATCTAGATAATCCTCAACTTCTATAAAAACGTAAAGTATTTCATTTTCAGTCACGAAACCTCGAGCACGCGCCTTATCAAAAAAGCGTTCGAGTGCCTCCGGCGTTGGTGGTTTAGATTTGACATACGGACCAAGACGCACAGGACCTGTCCGCACCGCCAACTTTTTCTGCACTGGCTTTTTTACCAAAAAAACTTTCTTAGGGGAAGATTTTTTAGAGACGGCAGCAAATTTAGGTGTCGGCTTACTGGGAAAGTATTTTTTCTTAGGTGCAAGCTTCTTAACAGGTTTTGGCATAGATATAGGTGAACTGATGAAGCGTCATAAAGACAGCTCGGAAAATTGACGGGCGAGTTTCGCGATGAGCTCGACATCGCCAACTCGTTCGGCATCTCGCATAGCCTGTTCGAGGTCTTTTCGTTGACGCGCTTGGGTAAGCGTGCGCAGATACTCGATCAGGTTCTTCAGTTCCCGCGCCAAGGCTTCGCGTGGCATCTCCTCGAACTCGCGTTCAGCCAAAAAGGCCAAGGTGTTATAGATATGTGCCTGATCCAGCGTTAAGAGTGTTGGAGGCGGCAGCATTTTATCCGCTACAGTGGAGTTTAAGGAAAGATCGTTTCGAGCATACGCGAGAACACAAACTTCGTAAAGGGTCGCGAGTGCTTCATCTCTAAAGGCTTTAGCGAGCCAGCTAGCAGCTAAAGCTTGCCATAAAAATGGCCTAAACAGCCCTAAAGCCAGCAAACGTTTTTCCTTTTCATACTCTGCTCCCTCTGCCTGCGTAAGGGTAGGTTTACCCGCCGGTTGGCGGACAACGCCTGCGGATGACATCACGCGCGCAGTATCGAGCAGCGTTCTCGGTGCCTTTTTTAAGGCTTCGCGCAGCGCATCCTCGCTCACTCCCAAATCTTGCGCCAAGCGTTTGAGCCAATGATCGCGCTCAATCGGATTGATGATGCGTCGAATCTCTGACAAAACTACTTGAGCAATGATTTTTTTATCCTCTGGACTTTGTAGCGATCGTCCCTTAAAGGCCTGACGATAAATCCACTCCATGATGCTCACCGCCTCTTTAATTGCCTGACGCCACAGCTGCGGATCTTTACGCACGGCTTCATCTGGATCTTTACCAGCCGCCGGCGGCAGACTAATGATCTTAATCGAAAAGTCTTGTGTGCGTGCCAAATCAAGTCCGCGCAGCGTCGCCGCTTGACCGGCCGCATCTTGATCGAAAGCGATGGCAATCTGACTAGTGAAGCGTTTGATGAGTATAAGCTGCTCCTGTGTGAGAGCCGTGCCGCTCGCAGCCACCACGTTCGACACGTTGAACTGATGCGAGCTGACTACGTCCATATTGCCCTCGACAATCACCGCCATATCTTGACGACGGATTTCGCCTTTAGCCTTATCTAATCCATACAGCACTGCCGATTTTTTATAAATCAGCGTTTCAGGCGTATTGACATACTTGGCCTGTGATGAGTTCGCCGAACCCACCTGTATCTGATTTTCGTTCAGAATCCTGCCGGTAAAGCCAACGATATTGCCATGTACATCAGTAATCGCGAACATGATGCGCTGGCGAAAACGATCATAAACACCATTGCCTTGTTCGCGTTTAGCGGCTAATCCAACTTGTAACAACTCATCTTCCGTCACCGCTTTGGTTTTGAGAGCTTCGACCAGGTTAGTCCAACCGTCTGGTGCATAGCCGATCTGAAAAACATCAGTCGTAAGTTCATCAAGTCCGCGTTTCAAGAGATAATCGCGAGCGATTTGAGCTTGCGGTAAATGCTTAAGTGAGGCTCGAAAGAAACGTGCCGCCCAATCATTGACTTCGTACAAGCGCTTGCGCAAACTGATTTTAGCACCATCAAAAGTTGGCAGTATCACTCCCGCCTTGTTAGCCAAAAGCTCAAGTGCCTCTCTAAACTCCATGCCTTCCATCTGCATGACGAAGGAAAAAATATCGCCGCCAATATCACACCCGAAACAGTGCCACGACTGGCGCGGCCGCGAAATATGAAAAGACGGCGTACGCTCGGAATGGAACGGACACAGTGCCTTAAATGCTCCCGAACCAGCTGGCTTGAGCGTCAAATAATCGCCCAACACATCCACTACATCCAATCTAGCTTTGATATCTTCAGTGGGAGTCATAAGTTTATCTACGTTGACATCTTGACACACGAGCAGAAACGGGCAAGCTGGCTCCAGCCTTTGAAAGGAGGCAACGTGGAAGAAATCAATCGTCGCGCGCTGCTTCGCGAGGTACGCCGCTCGCAGACCGTCTCTCAAATTTTGCGCACCGCTATCATGGTAGCCTCGCGTTGCTGCACCTTTATTCGTTGGGTGCCCTACTTTCAAGCCAATGGATCTATCACCTGGGAGCATAAAGACCTCAAACTGGGCGAGAGTCTCAAAACCCCATTCTCACGAGAGATTGACGGAGAGCGTGGCTTGTTGCAACGCATCCACGCTGTTAAAAACGTGCGCGAGGTGAGCCAGACCGAGAGGATCACTTTTGCTGACGATGCCTCGGGCGCAAGCCTTAAAGAGGCAAGCTTAGCCCTAGCCACGCTTATTCCAGCTCTACAAACCATCGTCTGTCACGCCCAAGAGTATGGCACTTGTGCGGACTGTCCTAGACTCGAAGAGGACACCCTGGGTACAACAGATATATTTAGAGCAGGTCATCTCGACGAAGTGCTCTTAAGCTCCCTCGGCAAACCAAACCAAGCTCAATTTGCTCTGCGGATACGAGCTACCACTTGGTTACGCAAAGCTCACATTGTCTACCTCGGCGATCAACACCGACCCGCCGATCGAGGAACCCTACCCACACCTTAACGTGTTTGACGAAGTTCACTCTTTCACCTCTCCATCGCCTCGCTTGCCTCACGGTATGCGAGGCTTCTGCTTTTCTGACAGCGTCGACGTAGCCATATCAAACACGTACTTCAACATGACAGGCAAGCGTTCGTCGCGTTCAAGCGCGTTCAGCTTAGCTTCGGTTGCATAGACTTCGACTGAACCTTCTTTAGCATTTGACATAAACCCTTGCGTAGAGCCATCCTCGAGCTTGATACGAGTATAGCTGGACGCTTTGCCAAGCCGTCCAATGTGTAAAGCCTGACCATCTTTAGCTGTTAATATAAGCGAACGCACTTCTCCATCAGCATCGGTCTCACCTAAAAGCAATGCTAGATCATCTCCAACAGCACACGCTTGTTCTGACGATGTGGTTAACACGCATTCGGAAGCGTCATAGACGGATTCTACCACTGCCAAACGGCGAGAGGCGTCCGAAAGCTCACGCGTCGTAGCCTCAATGCGTCGTGAACCTAACACGAATAGACATCCAACGCCTATCAAGGCTAAGACAGCTAGACAAAAAGCCGCTAATGAGGTTTTAGACATTGTTTCAGTAGTTTAACAGATGGTTTCCGAACCGACTATTTTGTCTTCCCGTGGCGCGCTGGACGCTTAGGACGAGGCGCATCACCCGGCAGAGGCGAGCTTTTTTGTCGCTGCTTCAATTCTTTAGTGATGACTGTGATCTCGTCACGCAAAATCGCTGCTAGCTCGAACTCAAGATTCAGAGCCGCCTCCTTCATCTCCTTGTCTTTGTGTTTGCGTACTTCGGCTAGATCGTGCGTGTCTGCCGTCAATTCTAGTTTAAGAATTTCTTTGACATCTTTGCTCTTGATATCTAATCCCAACATAGCGCGCAAATCCGCCTGTTCTTTAATGATGGTGGTCGGCGTAATGTCGTGCAACAGATTGTAGGCTAGTTGTTTTTTGCGACGACGATCTGTCTCATCAATTGCACGTTGCATCGAACCGGTGCTGTGATCGGCATAAAGAATAACTTGCCCTCGCACATTGCGTGCAGCACGACCAATAGTCTGGATGAGCGATGTTTCCGAGCGTAAAAAGCCTTCTTTATCAGCATCAAGAATGGCGACGA